>CBDTTM010000020.1:0-22611 GCA_965363355.1 uncultured Selenomonadaceae bacterium
TATCCGATTATGAAAAGTGTAGAAGATGCTGTGTCTGTAATTGTTCTTTCCGTATCAGGAGAGACAAGAGAGATAATTGATTTGATCGATCGGTTTAAAATAAATAAATCCAATATATTGAGCATTACAAATGAGAGTGATTCAACCATAGCTAAAATGTCAGATTGGAACATTTCATATGATATGTCGATGCACAAGGCTAATGGTGGGTATAATGCGACGACACAAGTTCCAGTTTTATTTCTAATTGAAGCATTGGCAAGAAGACTGTAAATATTGAAACCTTTTGTTACTAGTTATGTAACAAAGATTTTTCTATACTGAAGTTAAATGAACAACAGGAGGTTTCAGTGCCAATGGACAGAGAATTTGAAAAATGTCTAAGGGGAGATCCCTATAATTGTCATGCAGATGTTTTTTTAGCGTTAAAAAAGACTGCTAGAGAATTATTGTTAAGATACAATGGCCTTTCATATGATGAAAAGGTTCAAAAAAGAGATGTTTTACAGAAACTTTTTGGTGGGATTGGAGAAAATGTATCAGTAGGTATGCCATTTATCTGCGATTATGGATGCAACATTTATTTGGGGAATAATGTGTCGATCAATATGAATTGTACTTTTGTTGATTGCAATAAGATTACGATAGGCAACAATGTTTTGGTTGCGCCTAATGTGCAAATTTATACAGCTACGCATCCTATTGAGATGGGAGAACGTTTAAGGAAGAATTGGAAGCCTGAAACGGGTGAATATTTTTGTCATACGCATGCGCATCCTGTTACGATTGGTGATGGATGCTGGATTGGCGGTGGATCAATTATTTTGCCAGGAGTGAATATTGGCCGTGGGAGTGTGATTGGAGCAGGTAGTGTAGTAACAAAAGATATTCCGCAAGATTGTGTCGCTGTGGGAAACCCCTGTCGCGTGCTTCGAAAAATCAATGGAGAACAAAATCATGATTAAAATGATAGCTTTTGATTTTGATGGAACCATTGCAGATACGATTCCTTTATGCATAAAAGCCTTCGATTTGGCCGTAACACCATATATTGGCCATCATTTAACAAAAAAAGAAATTGTAAATACCTTCGGCGTTGATGAAAAAGGAATGATTCGAAGTGTTGTGAAAAAAGATTGGAAGTTAGCCTTGCGCAAATTTTATATTCATTATGAACGGTTGCATGGTTTGTGTAAACAACCTTTTGCTGGGATTTTTGAATTGATACAATACTTAAAAGCTAGAGGCGTTATGGTAGTTCTTATTACGGGAAAAGGCAGAAGAAGTTGTGGTATTTCTTTAGAAAAGATAGGCATGAAAAACTGTTTTGATAGAGTTATGTATGGAAATGCAAAAAAACCGAATAAGGAAAATGAAATTTTGATTCTAATGGAAAAATATTCAATTCAAACTAATGAATTTTATTATATCGGAGATGCTTTTTCTGATGTGATTTCTTGTCGAAAAGCAGGGGTTTGTTGTTTATCTGCATTATGGGCTAATGCAAACGCTGCGGCTGCGATTGAAAAAATAAATGCCGATTATATGTTTTTTATGGTTTCTGAACTAAGAAAATTTTTACAAGACTCATTGAGGAAGACCGATGATTGTAATCAAAAGCGGATTTCAGAAGAAGAGACCTTTCTTTACAAGAAATAGCCGATTCGATATAATATTCGTATGAATAAAATTAAATTGCATAATCCAACACTTAGGGTTTTAGAAATTTTTGAAGTTGTTTATGGTAGTGAAGCTGGAACTACTTTGGCTGAGATTTCACGGCAGACGGGCATAGCTAAAGGCACGCTGCATCCAATTGTCGCAACGCTTGTTCACGAAGGCTTTTTGCAAAGCTTTGATTCACGGCTGACGATTGGTATAAATTGTTTTAAGCTTGGTTCGTCCTATATCCACTCTTTGGATTATGTGGATATTTTAAAGCCACATATGAGAGATATCGTGCTTGCTTGCGACGAAATTTGCCAGTTGGGAATATTGGATCATGGCGATGTACTTTACGTGGAAAAGACAGAACCCAATCAGGCAATAAGGATAGAATCATCGGCAGGAAAGACGATTGGTGCTTATGCAACAGCTTTGGGGAAGTGCCTCCTCAGTGGGGTGGAAAATGAAGAAGTCATTCGTCTTTATCCAAAAGAATTCATTCCCTACACAACGAGGACTACGCCGAATTTAGATCTGCTTTTGCCGCAGCTTGAAGCAGTAAGAGAGAAAGGATATGCGCACGAAGTCGGTGAAACCAATATTGATATAGAGTGTCTGGCGGTTCCGATAAAGATGGGCGGGCGAGTACTGGCCTCGATTAGTGTGAGTCTACCGATTTTTCGTTCTACACCGGAAAAAATTGAACAAATTGTTTCCGTATTGAAGATTCACGCGAATGCAGTTGAAAAGGAACTGGCAGTATTGCCTTTACAAGAAAAAATGTTTTTGCAGCGAAGTTCGACGATATGAGTCAATTTCAAGTGTCAAGGCTTATGTTTTATGTAAAAGCTCAATAATATAAGAGTTGTAATAGACTCTTATATTATTGAGCTTTTATTATTTTTTTTATTAGTTAGAATGTTCATTAAATTATTGACAAGGCTAACAAGATTTGGTACTATGGCAATGTAGAAAGTAAGTATATACAAACTTAGTTAGTATATACGAACAAAAAGAAGGCGGGATGGTTGAGTGAAGGCGATTCATGTAAGTGAAATGGACACGGTTGCTACGGCCTTGGAACCTCTAAAGCAAGGGGAGAAGATTCTTGGTACAACGATTTTGCAAGAAATACGTAAAGGCCATAAATTTGCTACCGTGGATATAAAAAAAGGTGAACCAGTCATCAAGTACACTGCGCATATCGGTATTGCCGCGACAGACATTAAAGCCGGAGAATGGGTTCATGTCCATAATATCGAGGGGGAACGCGGCAGGGGTGACACAGATCGTGAAGTAAGGGACATCAAACAAAATGTCTATGCCAATACAAACGTTATGCAAAGTGATGCATCCTATAAACTTATGGGTTACAGGCGACCGGATAAAAGTTTTGGCTTTCGCAACCATGTTTTAGTGATTCCAAGTGTGCACTGTGCCAATAAAGTAGTCGAGCGCATTGCAAATCAGATTCGTTTCAGCGATGAAAAGAAAACGGGCGAAACAAATGTAGTTTATGTTACGCATCAACATGGTTGCAGTGAGCTCAGTTATGATGCTAGGCAAACGCAAGATGTTCTGGTAGGAACAGGTGCAAATCCCAATGTATTTAGTGTTTTGGTTGTGGGACTTGGCTGTGAAGGCGTTCCAGCGAAAGCTGTAGCTGAAGAAATAAAGGCGCGTACCCCTTACAAATCGGTTGAATATTTTACGATACAAGATGTCGGCGGGGTGCAAGAAAGTGTAGAAAAAGGCATAACTATTGTAAAAAAAATGCTAGCAGAAGCATTGAAGGTCAAAAAAACGCAGGGCGATTTATCGGATGTTGTGTTAGGAACAGAGTGTGGTGGCAGCGATAGCTTTTCGGGGCTCAGTGCCAATCCGAGCCTTGGAGCGGCATCGGATATTGTCATTGGACAAGGCGGCAGCGTAATTTTGGCTGAGACAACAGAACTGATTGGCGCAGAACATATTTTAGCGAAAAGAGCAGTCAATGCGCAGGTAAAACAAGAAATCTTAGATACGATAAAGGGTTTTGAAGATCTTGTCATTAAGTCGCACGCGGATATGAGAGGTGCGAATCCAAGCCCTGGCAATATTGAAGGCGGCCTTAGCAGCATTGAAGAAAAGTCGCTTGGCTGTATCTATAAGGCAGGAAATCAGCCGGTAGTCGCGGTCAAAGGCTATGCAAAGCCTGTAACGGATAAAGGATTGACCTTAATGAATACGCCGGGCAACGATATAGAACAACTCAGTGGCATGGTTGCAGGCGGCTGTAATATTTGTGTCTTTACCACAGGGCTGGGAACGCCGACCGGTAGTCCCGTGACACCAACGATAAAGCTTTCGTCGAATTCGGCAATTTATCATAAGATGAGCGATGCGATAGATTTGAACGCAGGTTCTGTAATTGAGGGAACGAAGAGTTTTCAAGATGTTGGTGAAGAAATTCTAGCGGAAATGATAGCGGTGAGCAATGGAAAACTGACGAAAGCAGAACAGAATGAGCAAAATGATTTTTCAATCTGGCGGCTGGCAACAACCGTTTAAATAAGAAATAAATGGAGGGTAAAAGAGATGGATTTGCAATTAAAAGAGAAAGTTGTTTTTGTAACAGGTGGAGGAAAAGGCATTGGCAGTGGAATCACACTGGCTCTTGCCAGAGAGGGGGCTATTCCGATTGTGCTATCTCGCTCTGCTATTTTGCCTGAATTTAAAGAAAAATTAGAATCATTTACAACTAAATATGATTTCATTCAGGTGGATTTGAACGACACAGATAAAATTCAAACGATCGTCGATGATGTGGCAAAACGGTGGGGATCTATATACGGGATTGTAAACAATGCCGGAGCAAATGACAATAAAGATTTGGAGACAACTTCATGGCAAGAATTTGAAAAAAGTTTGCATGGCAATTTGACGCATTATTATGCATTGGTACATTCAGCGGTGGGTCATTTGAAAGCCAGCAAAGGTTCTATCCTCAACATATCATCAAAGACGGCACTTACAGGACAAGGAAAAACCAGTGCCTATGCGGCAGCCAAAGGCGCGATTTTAGGTTTGACGCGTGAATGGGCAGCCGCTTTGGCAAAGGACCATGTGAGAAGCAATGCCATCGTCGTCAGCGAATGCTGGACGCCGCTTTATGCCAATTGGATCAAGACGTTTGATGATCCAGATGCTAGAAAAAAAGTCATTACGGATAAAATACCGTATGAACAGCGTTTTACTTCGGTGGAAGAAATCGCCGATATGGCGGTATTCCTTTTGTCACCGCTTTCGTCGCACACAACGGCTCAATGGGTATTCGTTGATGGCGGCTATGTCCATATTGATCGTGCATTGAGCTGAAGGAGGAGAAAAAAATGGGTGAAAATGTTAGCAACAGAAATATTAAGATTGCAGCGTGCCTGGTTACGGTTTTGTTTTTTCTTTGGGGACTTAGTTATGGCTTGATTGATGTAATGAACAAAAACTTCCAAAATCAATTGGGGATTACCAAGGCGACGTCAGGACTCTTACAAGCCGCTTATTTTGGCGGATACTTTGTCATTGCTACACCGGCAGCTTTGATTGCCAAGCGTTTTGGCTTTAAGGGCGGAATCGTCATGGGACTTTTCCTATATGCTGTGGGGGCACTGCTGATCGTGCCAGCCAGTAATGCACATAATTTTTATATGTTCCTACTCGCATTTTTTGTCATAGCTTGCGGGCTTGGTAGTTTGGAAACCAATGCAAATCCGTATATTACCAAACTAGGAAAAGACGAGGGCGCGGCTTTTCGCATCAATATTGCACAGAGTTTTAATGGGGTCGGCCAGTTCATTGGGCCAATCATAGGTGGGACATTGTTCTTTTCGATTTCGCAGGGGAATGACATAGCACAAAATATGCACAATGTTCAAATGGTATATGTTGGCATTGCGGCAATTGTATTTTTTATGCTCGTCTTGTTCTTAGTGACGAAGATGCCAGAAGGCGCAGAAATCTCTGCGGGAGAAAATTCATCGCAAGGCAGTGGCTCCTATCATGAACTTTTTAGCTATAAGCACTTCAAACTGGGGGCGTTGGCTCAATTCTTGTATATTGCTGCACAGGTTGGTGCAGGTGCCTTTTTTATCAATTACAGTGTTGAACACTGGGCGGGACTGGAAGACAGCAAAGCAGCGTATTTCTTCGGTATTGCTTTGATTGCATTTATGGTTGGCCGTATCGTGACGACCCCACTTATGAAAAAATTCAGTGCTGGCAGTATTTTGGGGTTGTATTCGATCATCAACGCAGCCCTAATGGTTTGCTTGAATTTTGCCACGGGTAGCTTGAGCATAGCTTTGCTGATTGCATCGTTTTTCTTCATGTCTATCAGCTTCCCTACGATTTTTGCTTTAAGTGTTGTCAGGATTCCGGATAATCTTGTCAAAACAGCTTCTAGTATCATCATCATGAGTATTGTTGGTGGAGCTATCATGCCATTTTTTATGGGGCACCTTGCTGATACTTTTGGCACGGCTGCTGGTTATCTGCTTTTACTGCCATGTTTCCTCTATGTTTCTTGGTATGGATTCATTGGTTCTAAAGCCGATGTGGCAGTCTATGAAAATAAAGAGTGTGTAGGGAGATAATCGTATGTTGGAAATCGTCGACAGTCACTTTCATATTTGGGATTTGAATGTATTGCACCTTCCTTGGCTTGATTCGTGCAAAGATATAAAGCGCAGCTTTAATCTTGATGACTTGTGTAAAGCCTATGGCAAGTATGATATTGATTTCAAAGGGGGAGTTTTCGTTGAAGTCGATTGCGACAAAGCCATCAAAGAGGACGAATACATCTTCAATCTGCATAGTCCGAAGATTTTAGCAAGAATCATGAGGGCCCCTCATCTATGTGCGCATATGCGTTTGCCAATGGGAATCGCTGGAGTTAGAGAACCTCTTCATATCGAAACTTCACCAAGGGGGAGATGTCTTGAGCGAAGCTTTATAGAAGGGCTGGAGGTTTTGGTTGATCGCGATATGATCTTTGAAAGCTGTAATCGAGTGGAGGAACTTGAAGATATATATAATGCAGTGGCGCAAGTGCCAAATGTCAAAGTGGTAATCAACCATTGCGGCAATGTAAAAGATTTGAATGAGGACTATAAACATGCGATGAGAAAACTTGCTAAGCTGCCGAATGTATATTGCAAAGTTTCGGGTTTTGCTACTGGAGATAAGGTGTTTGTACGGAATTTATTGGATTTTTTATCAGGAGAATTCGATAAATCAAAACTGCTGTATGCATCGAATTTTCCCGTTGTTGAACTCTATGCGTCTTTTGACAAACATTTAGAAACGGTGCGGGAATACTTTGCTGATGATGTTGATTTTTTTAGCAAAAATGCGAAAAAGCTCTACAAGATGAATAAACCGCAAGTTTTTGCCAGTGTCATCAAGCTTCGTCCAGAAAAAGCAGCATATTATAAAAAGCTTCATGCCGACCCTTTTTCTGCGGTAAATAAAAAGATACGTGAATGTGGTATCACGAAGTATCAGATATTCAATCGCGATGATCTGCTGTTTTCTATCATGGAATATTGCGGCGATGATTTTGCCTATGACATGGAAAAAATGGCACAGGATACTGAAACGCAGCGATGGTGGAAAGAGACAGATCCATGCCAGAGCCGCATTGAAGGTGCAGGAAAAAATGAATGGTGGGCAGATATGAAGCTGGTATATGATCTCAACAAAAAATAAATATGATAATCATGTAAATTTATGAAAAGAAGGGATACCCAAATGAAATGTAAATATATTTGTCCTATTTTGACTTCACTGAATGAAGACGGAACTGTAAACTATAACGATATGCATGCCCTATATGATCAGATTCTTGGCGCAGGGGTCGATGGAATATTGGTTGGCGGCAGTTCCGGTGAATTTTATGCCTTTAATTATCAGGAAATCCATGAAATGATCGTGGATGCGATAAAGCACATTAAAAACAAAGGCTTTGTCTTGGCGGGGACAGGCCGAATGAATAAGGCAGAGACAATCGCGTTATCAAATAGTGCACTCGAAGCTGGTGCGGATGCGGTAATCATTGTTGGTCCATATTATAGCGCTTGCAGCCAGGAAGATGTCTTTAAATATTATGATGATGTCATCGGCAAGATACGCGGGGATGTCTTCTTATATAACTATGCAGATCGCACGGGCTATGATGTGTCAGTGGATACGATTTTACGCCTTTTGGCAAAACACGAAAATTTTGTTG
The DNA here is from genome assembly GCA_965363355.1 of uncultured Selenomonadaceae bacterium. Lineage (GTDB taxonomy): Bacteria > Bacillota > Negativicutes > Selenomonadales > Selenomonadaceae > CBDTTM01. Next base: position 7,928 of record CBDTTM010000020.1, read on the forward strand.
GCGTAAAGGATACCCATCCAGTCCTTAGACATACGCAAAAATACATTCAGGAAATAAAAGGTGAATATCCTGATTTTCAAGTGTTTACTGGCTATGATAATAATTGCATTGCATCGGTTATTTCTGGAGGCAATGGCTGCATCGGGGCGTTATCAAATGTTTATCCGAAGCTTTGCCATCAAATCATTGAGGCTTTGCATAAAGAACAGTTGTCAAATCTGATAACTTTGCAAAGAGAAATCGATAAGTGCATGAAATTCTATGAGGTGTATACACCATTCAACCCACTTATGAAATGGGCTATGGTCGAAATGAATAAACCGATGCGAGAAACTTGCAAAGAACCGCTGACTCCATTGACAGCAGAAGTAAAAAAATCTTTATCTGGTATTGCAGATGAATTATGGCGCGAAAATAAATAAAAAATAGAAACGAAAAAGACAAAGCAGCCGTTGCATGCTTTGTCTTTTTTGTGCGTGAAAATTTGGGCTTGCTTGCATTGAACTGTGTTGTGCAAGGCAATATATTGGCTTTGTACATCCCGTATGCACATTTTGCCCTTAAAAGATGGAAATGTTTGTCTCCAGATGATATGATGGAAGAAGAAGTTCTATAAAACACTGAGGAGGCAGGAAATTAATGAAAAACAGTCAGGAAATCAGTTGGCGAGCACTGGCTTTGATGGCATTTGTAACCGTTTGGGGTTTTGGCAATATCGTAAATGGATTTGCTAACCAAGGGTTAAAAGTCATATTCACATGGATCGTGATGTTTGCCTTGTACTTTGTCCCGTATGCGCTTATGGTTGGAGAAATGGGATCTACGTTCAATACGCAGGGGGGCGGAGTGAGTTCCTGGATTCGTTCGACTTGTGGAGCCAAATTAGCCTTTTGGGCAGGCTGGACATATTGGATTGTCCACGTTCCTTATTTGGCGCAGAAGCCACAGCAAATACTCATTGCCTTAGGCTGGGCAGCAAGCCCGACCGGCAGTATGGTGAAATCGTTGACGCCGATGGTACTGCAGTCGGCTTGTCTATTGGTATTTTTCTTGTTTTTATGGGTTGCTTCACGTGGCGTCAATTCCTTAAAAAAGATTGGGGCGGTGGCGGGCTCGTCTATGTTTGTCATGTCGATGCTCTATATTTTGCTCGCATTGGCAGCTCCATCCATTACGGATGCGAAAACTTATGCTATCGACCTTAGTTTTGCGGCCTTTGTGCCAGATTTTAATTTTGATTACATAACAACGTTGGCGATTCTCGTTTTTGCGGTCGGAGGTTGTGAAAAATTGTCGCCATATGTCAATTCGATGAAAAATCCATCCAGGGATTTTCCTCGCGGCATGCTTGTGCTAGCGATTATGGTCGCAATTACAGCTTTGCTTGGGTCGTTCGCAATGGGATTGATGTTCGATCCGAACCACATTCCTCGTGACCTTATGATGAATGGCGCCTATTATTGTTTTCAAAAATTAGGCGAGTACTACGGTGTGGGTAATCTATTTCTCATCATATATGCTATCGCGAATGCGTTATCTTACATGTCAGCATTGGCTTTTTCAATTGATGCACCGATAAAAGTTCTTTTGGCAGATGTAGATAATCGTTTTATTCCAGCAGCTTTGACTAAAGTGAATAAAAATGGAACGCCGGTTAATGGTTATAAATTGACGGCTGTCCTCGTAACGGCTCTGATTATGATTCCGGCCTTTGGTATAGGTGATATGACGTCGCTTTTCAATTGGTTGATGCGACTCAATGCCGTGGTGATGCCGCTTCGTTATTTATGGGTATTTGTTGCTTATATGGCTTTAAAAAGAGCAGTCAAAGGCAGGTTTTCTTCAAAGTATCATTTTATGAAATCAAGGAACGGGGGCTTTTTAGTCGGACTATGGTGCTTTGCGTTTACGTCTTTTGCTTGTATCATGGGGATGTTTCCGCATGACACGGAGCCTTTTTCAAGTGAATGGATATTCCAACTATCTTTAAATATCATCACACCACTGGTGTTTTTGGGGTTGGGCTTGATTTTGCCGATACTGGCTCAAAAATCAAAGACAGCAAAAAATTAATAGATATTTTATATGAATAATAAATGTTAAATAGAACTTGATTATGAATGCAGCAGTGACATCGATAAATCGATATTGATGCTGCACTTTTTTTGCAAAAAAATAATGCGGCTGAATTTCTTGGGAAATAGGAAAAAACAGAGAGGAATTTGTTTAGTAATGTTCGTTTTTTGCCAAGTTTGATGCCGTGCTAAGCGTATAGAAAGCACGATAGATACTGCGTCACCGAATATATTGCTATTATTCACTAGATGACGATATTTTCTGAAAAAAACTATTTTTACAAAAATACAGTTGATTTTGTTGGGTAATGGGAGTAGAATGAAAACATCAAAGAAAACGTTTGCTTTATGAAGGCAAGAGTTATAGTAAAGAAATACTGGTTATAAAAACAAATTGCTCATAAATTGTTTTTTATATAACGGATATTTCTCCAATAAAAAGAAAACGTTTACTTAAATATGAGTCAAGCTATGCTGGAAAATTTGTGGGAATTGGCTGACCAAAAAATGATGGGGTGATTTTTATGAATGAAAAAACAGTAATAACAATCAGTAGACAGTATGGATGCGGTGGTCGCGAGTTGGCCACGAAATTGGCAAAAAGATTAAATGTAAAATTGTATGACCGCCAGATTATTCACATTGCTGCCGCCAAGTTAGGCATCAATGATTTGAGCGAAAGTGATTTGATTGAGCTGGAAAATCAGGTAACACCACTGTCCTTTAGTTTTATGCCGTTTCATTCATTTGGCACACATATGGGAGAATCAAGCCGTGGTTTGTTTCTGGCAGAAACTAGTGCAGTCAGAAAGTTGGCTCAAGATGGATCTTGTGTCATATTAGGTCGGTGTGCAGATTATGTATTAGAAAAAGATCCGAACTCCTTTTCGATTTTTGTTTGTGCCGATGATGCTTACCGGGAAAAACGCGGACAAGATGCGTATGATGGCAAGTCCTTAAAAGAATTGGATGCTGAAAATGAAAAACGTGCTGGGTATTATAATTATTATACAGGCAGAAAATGGGGCGAGGGCGCTAATTACGATTTAGTAGTCAATACGAGCAACACTTCTCTTGATAAAATCGTGGATGGAATCATTGCTTACATCGATGCAATCGGTAAATAACATTAATTTGTAAAAAAATGGTCATTTATAGGAACCTTAGGAGGAATTCAAATGTCAAATCCAAACGGAAACAGTAAATTTTGGACGCGTGTAGCTTATGCAAGTGGTACCTTTGGGCATGATTTCTTTTACGCTATGATCGGTACATATTTTATGATTTTTGTAACCAGTAACTTATTTAATACGAATGATTCCAGTTATAATGCATATATGATCGGTATCGTGACAACGATTATTCTCGTTTTGCGTATCGGGGAACTTTTTATCGATCCATTTATCGGCAACACGATTGATAAAACAAAGACCAGATGGGGGAAATTCAAACCTTGGGTTGTAATTGGAGCCTTTGTTGCAGCTATTACGCTGACTATCCTGTTTACGGATATCGGTGGATTGGCAGTATCGAGCCCGTTGGTTTATCTGGTGTTGTTTGCTGTGTTGTATTTAATCATGGATGTGTTTTATTCGGCAAAAGATGTGGCCATTTGGTCAATGATTCCAGCCCTTTCTTTTGATTCAAGAGAACGTGAAATCACTGCAACTTTTGCGAGAATCGGGTCGGTATTTGGTGCACAACTCGTGACGATTTTAGTAATACCGGTTGTCCTGCATTTTTCGTTGAATCAAAATGGTGGTGCTGGTGATGCTACTGGCTGGTTTGCCTTTGCAGTAATTGGCGGTGGTATTGCCACATTGGGCGCGATTATTCTTGGCCTTGGCACAAAAGAAGGCAATTCAACGCTTCGTGAAAATAAGACAGAAACCTCGTTTAAAGATGTATTTTCTATTTTGATTAAAAATGATCAGCTTTTATGGATTGCTTGTGCGTATCTTGTTTTTGGCTTAGGTCAAAATATTGTAAATAATTTTAATTTGTATTATTTTATCTATGTTTTGGGAGATTCCACACAATTTTCTTTCTTAGGGGTAATCAATGTGGTTATCGGTTTGTTGTCGGTAGCATTGTTCCCGGTCTTGACCCAGAAATTCAGCAGACGTAAATTGTTTATTTACTCTATTATTGTGATGTTGATTTCATTGGTTTTATACGCATTCGCCGGACAGAATGTCGGAATGACTTTATTTGCCGCAGGTTTGTTCGCATTGCCGCAGCCTTTGATTTTCTTGGTGGTATTGATGACGATTACCGATACGGTTGAATATGGTCAGTTAAAATTAGGCCATCGTGATGAAGCTCTTGTTTTATGCGTCAGACCATTGATCGATAAATTATCTGGAGCTATTACAAGCGGCATCATTGGTTTGACAGCAATTTGGGTCGGCATGACTGGTAAAGCTACAGCAGCGAGCATTACGCCGTCAAACTTGTTCAATTTCCAAATCGTAATGTTTGCTATCCCGTTTGTGTTGATTGCGGTTGCAACTTTCATTTATAAAAAGAAGGTTACATTGAATGAAGAAGAACATGCAAAAATCGTAAAAGATCTTGAACAAAACTGGGAAAGCATCAACAGATAAAAATCTAGCATAAAAATTTTAGCGTCGTATTTGTATATAAAGATGAGAGGTGTATTTGATGGAAAACAAATCTTTTGATATAGGTAAGTTGGCAGATCCGGAGTACTTTGCCGATAATCGCTTAAAAGCACATAGTGACCATGCTTATTTTGCGGATATGAGGGAATTGAGCCTGAAACGGTCGTCTTTTAAGCAGTCTCTCGATGGTTTATGGTATTTTGCTTATGCAAAAAATCTTACACAGCGTATAGCTGGCTTTGAAAAAGTTGATGTTGACTGCCATACTTGGAATACGATCCGTGTTCCAGCCCATATACAAATGGAAGGATACGGGAAGCCTCATTATACAAATACGACCTATCCTTGGGATGGCAGTGAACTCATTCGACCGGGGGAGGTTCCTCAGGAAAATAATCCAACGGCTTCTTATGTAAAATATTTCGTGAAGCCGGAAGCTTGGAAAGATGTCTATATTTCATTCCAGGGGGTTGAATCAGCTTTTGCCCTTTGGCTCAATGGTGAATTTGTCGGGTATAGCGAAGACAGCTTTACCCCGGCGGATTTTGATTTGACGCCATACTTAAAAGATGGAGAAAATAAGCTGGCGGTAGAGGTCTATCGTTTTTCGAGCGGTAGCTGGCTTGAAGACCAGGATTTTTGGCGCTTCAGCGGAATTTTTCGCGAAGTGAGCCTCTATACAAAACCGTCTATTCATCTAGATGATATGTTCATTCACACCCAAATAGCACCGTCTTATCAAGATGCATGCCTTACTGTTGAATATACATGGAATAGTTCAGCTGAAAAAAGCGTGAATGTACAGCTTTTTGATGAAAACGATTACTGTGTATTTGAAGAAATGCAGGAAAAAATCAAGGGCGAAGAAGGGGCCTTTTCTCGGGATATAAAAGAGGTAAAGCTTTGGAGTGCTGAAAACCCTCATCTTTATCGCGCCTTGTTCAAGATCTTCGATGCAGCGGGAAATCTGATGGAAGTCATTGAACAAAATATAGGTTTCCGCGAATTCAAGCTCGATGGGAATATCATGAAGATCAATGGCAAACGCATTGTCTTCAAGGGGACGAATCGTCACGAGTTTGACTGCTATCGTGGTCGTGCGATTGACGCTGCTGAGATTGAACAAGATATTATTCTCATGAAGCAAAACAATATCAATGCAGTGCGAACTTCGCACTATCCTAATAACAGTCGTTTTTATGAACTTTGCGATATATATGGTCTTTATGTCATCGATGAGACAAATCTCGAAACCCATGGTTCTTGGCAAAAAAATGGTCAGCCAATAGAAGATGAGAATACTTTGCCAAACGGACATAAAGAATGGCGAGCCGCCGTGTTGGCACGTGGGGAGGCAATGCTTGAGCGCGATAAGAACCATGCGTCAATTTTGATTTGGTCTTGTGGCAATGAGTCTTATGGCGGGCGCAATATATATGATTTGTCGGAGTATTTCCGTCAAAGAGATCCATCGCGTCTAGTTCATTATGAAGGCATCCGCTGGGATCGACGTTATAATGCTACCAGTGATATGGAAAGTCAGATGTACCCGAAGGTTGCTGAAATCCGGGAGTTTTTACGGGAACACCGTGACAAACCATTCATTTGTTGTGAATACACGCATTCTATGGGCAATAGCAATGGTGGTATGCATAAGTATACGGATTTGACCGACGAAGAAGAACTTTATCAAGGTGGATTTATTTGGGATTTTGTTGATCAGGCAATTTGGGACCATGATCGCTATGGTAAAGAAACCTTGCGGTATGGCGGTGATTATGGGGATCGTCCGAGTGATTATAATTTCTGCGGCAATGGCATTGTTTTTGCAGATCGAAAAACAACAAGCAAGCTGCAAGAAGTAAAATACAACTATCAAAATTTCGTTTTAAAGCCGACGAGAACACAGCTCGTAGTTGAAAATAAAAGTTTATTTACGAATGCAGAAGAGTATGAACTCTTCTTGGAGTTATATCGGGATGGGAACTCAGTATGGAAGAAAAAAATGCCAGCAGTCGATTTGAAACCGGGAATGACAGTTAAGATTCCTTTGGATTTGCCAGACTACGGCATTGGCGAATATGTGATTACGGCGATGCTTCGTTTGCCGGAAAAAACAAAATGGGCAGCGTGTGAGCATGAAATCGCTTTTGGTCAAGGAGTCTATTGTATAGGTGAGAATGAGCCCGCACAAGATAAAGTTTTTGATGCTTGGCTGAATGGAGCTAAAACATGGCAAACATCCACGGCCGTAAACGCGAAGACAGCGTTACATATCGTTCAAAGCGATATTAATCTAGGGGTTCTTGGAGAAGGTTTTTCAGCTATGTTTTCAAGTGCACAGGGGAATATGGTTTCGTATAAATATAATGGCGTCGAGCTCATTGAAGAGATGCCACAGCCTAGTTTTTGGCGAGCTCCGATCGACAACGATTATGGGAATCTGCTCCTAAATCAATGCGCACAGTGGAAGTTGGCCAGCCTTTATAAAAAATGCATCGGCGTGGAAGTTCTCAAAGATGGAGAAAGCAGTGGCCCATTGAAATTCTTTGGGGAAAAGGGCAATGCTGCCTACGATGCAGAAATAGTCAGCATTCGTTTTACTTATGAGCTGGCAACTGCCCCGACTGCTTTTTGTAAGGTGACCTATACCGTCCAAACAAATGGTGCAGTCAAAGTCGCGATGGATTATGAAAAAGTAGAAGGATTATCAGAGGTCCCGGATTTTTCCATGGTTTTGACGCTGCCTTGCGATTATGATCAAATTCGTTATTATGGTTATGGTCCAGAGGATAATTATATTGATCGCCGCTCTGGCGCGCGCCTTGGTATATTCCATTCGACGCCGCAAGATGAAATGCAGCCTTACCTGCGTCCGCAAGATTGTGGTAATCATTGTGGAATTCGTTGGATCGAGGCAACGGATCGTCGTGGTCGTGGACTACGCCTTTGTTCTTCCGTTCCATTTGAGGCATCGGCTTTACCTTATACGGCACATGAACTGGAAAATGCCCGCCATTTTTATGATTTACCGCAGATCCACCATACATATTTAAGGGCGTCGCTTGGCATGTGTGGTGTAGGCGGCGATGATTCATGGGGTGCACCGGTCTTGGATGAATATAGGATGAAAAATGAAGATAAACATCTTGAGTTTTGGATGAAAGGGATATAAGCGAGGTGCGATGAAGCGATGATTCAATTTGATGAACAAAAACAGATATTTCATTTGAAAAATAATAGTTTTAGCTATGTCATTGAGATTGCGCGGGGGAAATATTTGCTGCATCGATATTGGGGCAAGGCACTTCGTGAATATCGCGATGCCGCTGCTTTGCCAGCTATCGATCGAGCTTTTTCACCGCAGCCGGCAGCTTATGAAAACGAACGAACATTTTCGCTCGATGTCCTGCCACAGGAGTATTCTGGCTATGGGCATGGAGATTTCAGGATTCCTGCCTATAAGATTGCTCTGGCTGATGGTACGGAAGTAACGGAGTTTTTATATCGCAGTCATCGGATTTTTAAAGGCAAGCCCCCTTTAAAGGGGCTGCCAGCATCTTATGCAAGCGGCCAAGAAGCAATGAGTTTGGAAATTGAATTGGCGGATGCACACGCAGGTCTTAAATTATATCTTTTATATACGGTATTTGAAAAATCGGCGGTTCTTGTGCGTTCGGCAAGAATAATCAATGAAAGCGGCAGTGCAGTCTGCCTTCGTCAGCTGGCAAGTCTGAGCCTGGACTTTGGCTCTCATGAGTTTGAGCGCATAAGCCTATATGGTGGACATGCTTCAGAACGCATGATTGAACGATCGCCTTTGCACCGAGGCATAGAAATAATTGCTAGTAGTCGCGGGGCAAGCAGCCATCAGCATTCGCCATTTTTAGCTTTGGTGGAACCTGCAGCAAATGAAGCGGTTGGCGATGTCTACGGTTTCAGCCTTGTGTATAGTGGCAATTTTTCGATGGAGACTGAAGTGGAGCAATTCGGCACGACCAGAGTCTGCGTTGGCATCAATCCACAGGGATTTTCTTGGCTGCTTGAACCAGGCGAGGATTTTCAGTCACCAGAAGCTGTCATGGTCTATTCGGCAGAGGGCTTGAATGGAATGTCACAAACTTATCATGCTTTTTATCGTGAGCATTTGCTGCGAGGCAAATATCAAAATGCATTGCGACCGATTTTGGTCAATAACTGGGAAGCTACGTATTTTGACTTTGACGAGGAAAAGATTGATGCGATAGCGAAAACGGCTGCAGAACTTGGTATGGAATTGCTCGTTTTGGATGACGGTTGGTTTGGCAAAAGAAACGATGACAATTCATCCTTAGGGGACTGGATCGTAGACCAGAAAAAGCTGCCGCAAGGGTTAACTGCTTTAGGCGAAAAAGTGCATGCCCATGGGCTTCAATTTGGGCTTTGGTTTGAACCAGAGATGGTCTCTGTCGATAGTGAGCTTTACCGAAAACATCCGGAATGGGCACTTCAAGTGCCGGGGTATAAAACTTCGTTTGGTCGGCATCAGCTTGTATTGGATCTTTCTCGTCAAGATGTTTGCGACTACATTGTAGATGCCGTTGTAAAAGTGCTCGAATCGGCGCCGATTGATTACGTCAAGTGGGATATGAACCGGCATATGACGGAAGTCGGCTCTACTTTGCTTTCGGCAAAGCGTCAAGGGGAAACGGCTCATCGCTATATGCTAGGGCTATATGATGTTTTGGAACGGATTACGCAGAAGTTCCCTGATATCTTGTTTGAAAGCTGTTCTGGCGGAGGCGGACGTTTTGATGCCGGGATGCTCTATTATATGCCGCAAACCTGGACGAGTGACAACACCGATGCGATTTGCCGCTTGAAAATCCAATATGGGACAAGCCTGGTATTCCCGCCGATTACTATGGGGGCTCATGTATCGGTGACACCAAATCATCAGGTAGGGCGTTTGACCCCGATGCAGACAAGAGCTTTTGCCGCTATGGGCGGTGATTTTGGCTATGAGCTGGATATTTGTCAATTGACGGATGCTGAAAAAACAGCTGTAAAAAAACACATCAAGCTTTATAAACGCCTTCGTCCAACGTTACAGTTGGGAACTTTTCGCCGACTTTTATCGCCGTTTAACGGTGGTGAAACGGCTTGGATGTTCACGCATCCAGACAAGTCTCAGGTTGTTGTGTTTTACTTTAAGGAATTGGCACAGCCAGCGCCTTCGGTGCGCGTCTTAAAACTAGCGGGACTTGATAAGGATGCTCGGTATAAGGTCGCTGAATATTATGAGCCAGAACGCTTGTCGCACGATTTTGGTGGTGAAAAGGCGTCTGGCATAACAGGTCTTGAATTTTATGGAGATGAGCTCATGTTTTCTGGGTTGGCAGTAGAACATGTGGATGCGGATTTCATTTCTTATATGTGGGTTTTGGAAAAACAAATATAAAGATAACATATTTATCGCAGGCTTTGTATTTTGTGGTGAATATATATAAAGAGACTTCGGCAGTTTGCCAAAGTCTCTTTTTTATGCATGTTGATGTCCGTTGCTAGGTGCTTAGATAATGAATTTATGGTAAAGCGTAGATAAAATTGCGCTGATTGCAGTTGCGTAAAGCAGTAAGAAAATCAAGCGATGAACGAGTTTCTTCGGAACATATTGATATAAAAGATGCCCGGCGAGGATGCCGCTTGCCAGTGCTGGCAAGAGATACACGAATTCTCCTAAAGCTGGCGCTAAAGAGAAGCCACCGATCAGATAGCTTGTCAGTGAAGTCGCATTGCATAAGAAAAAGAAAACAAAACAGGTGGCGCGGAAGACTTCCGGACTCATTTTGGAATAGGCCAAATAAATGAGAAAAGGCGGGCCGCCCATTCCCGTAGTGATGGAAGTGAATCCAGAAAATATCCCGGTTATAAAGCTGTTTCGGGGCTTTTCTTCTATTTGGCGATGCGAAGCTTGCATCAACAAAAGTGACAAGAGAATAAGCAAATTAATCAAAAGCTTCAAGGTGTTGCTGTCTACATAATCAAAGACCCAGAAGCCAAAAGGCTGGCCGAGTAAAACGCCCAAATACAGCCAGGCAACCAGTGGGCGGTTCACATTTTTGATGTACATCAAGCCTTGAACGAAATTGCCGCAACAGGCCAAAAGAAGCATGATCGGTACCATGATCTTGACGTCGTAAAATAATAAGAGCAAAGGAGCTGCCACGATGACGAGGCCAAAACCCGTGATCGATTGGAGAAATGCTGCCAAGAATATGCAAAATATAGGCAATAAATGCTGAGAAAAGCCAAGAATATAATTTTCGATAGTAACAAAACCTTTCGTGATAGAATCAATTTCAAATAGTTTCAATCGTATCTTTGAGATACTCTCCGTAAAGTGAAGTTAGATAAACAGGGGGAAGATCTTTACGCTGTTTTGCGTCGAGCACATCGCAGCCTTTTTCATAGGCACGAACAGACAATCTAGCTTCCTCCATCCACTTTTGTGCGGTAGAAGCCAAAAAAGAAGATATTTTTTGTGGGAAAGGTGAGAATGCAGGACTCATTCTATTATAGTTTTTAATGGCGTATTTTTCCATGAGATAAACCTCCTCATATGTTATATCTTTATTATGAGGCTCTCAATGGATTAAAAAAAATATATATTCACAATAAATATATAGTCTAAAACTAATGATTTATACTATGAATAGACGATGCATATTGTTATAATATAGCTGCTAGGAGGGGATATAGTGACAATTTTGCAAATGAGATATTATTATGAGGTTTGCCGTTGGCAAAGTATTACAAAAGCGGCAGAAGCTCTCCATATTGCCCAACCGACGTTAAGCATCGCCATGCGTTCCTTGGAAGAAGAAACCGGTCTGAATCTATTTCGTCATGTCGGGCGCAATATACAGATGACCGAAGATGGCGGACTGCTTTTTAAGAAAATTGCCTATCTGCTAGAACAGGTAGAACGATTGGATGATACGATAAAAGACATGGCACATCGGCGCAACCATGTGCGGATGGCGGTACCATCGCAGATCGGAACCATCATGATGCCCATGCTGTTCGGTGAGTTTAGAAAGAAAAATCCTGAAATCCATTTGGAGGTATTTGAACCTGCTGGATTGGAAGCTTCGGAGATGGTCAAAAATGAAGAAGTGGATTTAGCTATTATCCATTATGGAGATCCACTTGAGGGCTTGAAGTACCAAAGCCTTCTCAGCTGGCCGATATGCCTTTGCGTTTGGCCGGGGCATCCTTTTGCAGCGCGAAAAAGCCTTTTGCTCGAAGAAACGGCGCAAGAACCGTTGGTATTTTTGGGACGGAATTTTTTTATGACGAGGATGCTGCTTAAGGAATTTGAACAAAGAGGTCTCAGTCCCGATATTTTACATTTTTCACCGCATCTTTCCAGCGTATGGAATCTTGTTCAGCAAAAAATTGCGGCAGCTATCATCACTGAAAATGCAGTGATGCCAGGCAGTGAACTCATTACGATTCCGATTGAAGGGCTCTTTTTAAAAGGGTGTATTGTTACCAAAAGAGGCCGGCAAATTTATGAGGATGAAAAATGCCTTATAAATTTTGTGAAGAATAGATTTGTTCAAGTGCGAAAAAGAAATGAATCAAAGATGTAATCATTTTTGTCAGAGCTAATTAAAAAACAAGGCATATGATCAAATGGAACTTTCGGGAGGGGTCTCCGTTGGTCATACGTGCTGAAAAAGAGGCAAGGCCCAATATACTGGATTCAAAATCGGTGGATTTTATGATTAACCATAGTTATACAAAGTTATATGTTGTATATACTAAATGAATGTGTTAGAATTATAAGTCAGATTTTGGAGGGTATATATGAAAGATATGTGTAAACGATTTATTATTTTGGTCATAGGGATTTTCTTTGTTTCTTTTGGTGTGTCGCTCACAGTCAAAAGCTTGCTAGGGACTTCGCCGATTACGAGTATTCCTTATGTTTGTAGTTTGGATTATCCATTTTCTTTAGGTACGTGGAATATTATATTCAACATAGGCTTTGTTGTCGTACAAATACTTATATTGCGGCGGCAGTTTAAGTGGATACAGCTTGCACAAATATTGATGGCTTTTGGTTTTGGTTATTTTATTGATTTATCGATGTATGTGCTGCAAAACTTGCATTTGGCTGCTTATTACGCAAAATTTATTGGTTTGCTCTGTGGCATTACGATTATTGCCTTTGGGGTCTCGCTGGAGGTTATGGCCAACATCATCATGCTGCCGGCGGATAATATCGTAAAAGTCATCGCTGCAAAATGGAATTTTGATTTTGGCATCACAAAAACGTGTTTTGATGTAAGTATGGTCTTGATTGCTGCGGGACTTTCCTGGGGATCGTTTCAGGACATATACGGCATCAGAGAAGGCACGCTTGTAGCCGCTTTGCTTACAGGCTCTATTGCTCGGTTTTTTATTCGTATGCTGCAAAGAACTGATTCACCGGAAAATATGGAATATGCAGAAGAAAATGCTCAATAAGATATGTATTTGTCATAAGTGATTTTAGAGCATGAAAGTATTGTTTATTTTGCAAATTAAAAAACGAAGTACCTTTATCACAGGAGTGTTTTCTGGGATAGGGGTACTTCGTTTTTTATTGATGTAAAGAGGTTTTCTTTAAGTGAAATGAGTGAGAATCAATCGCACGCATAGTTGCTAAAATTCCGTCTAGATGATCGTATTCATGTTGTAAAAGCTCAGCTAAGTCTCCTTCGAGAAATAATTCTTGTTTGTTCCAATTTATATCGCGATATGTAATCATGCAATTTTTATAACGCAGAACTTTGACTAATAGATTTGGAAAGGACATGCAGTCGTCCATGACTTCCATTTGTTCAGTTCCTATAAATTTTAATACAGGATTTATAAAAACGATGGGGTGGTCAATGTGCATATAGAGAATTCGTTTTTGTATGCCAATTTGGGGCGCTGCGATTGCTCGTCCTGCATGATATTCTTTTCGAAAAGCTATTAAAGTATCATGTAGATCATTGATTATAGAAGTGAGGGCGGGAAGTTCGGATTGTTTTACTAAAACACTGGGGTGGTAAAGTTTTGGATTGCCAAGCAATAAAATTTCTTTTTCCACTAAAATAAGCCTCCTAGTAATTTTTCTGAAAATATATAAATGTAATTATACGTCTATGTCTATTTTTCGTCCACTGATAAATAAGTATTAGGTTTTACAAATAAAATGTTTTACAATATATAAATAGATAATGGAAACTTCTAAATAAGGGAGGTTATTCGTATTGTTTACATAATACTTGGGCCGAAAGAAAATTTACATAAAAGAGTCAATCGCAAATAAGATTACATATTGAAAGGAATGGTCTAGTGAAAAAGTATTTTTTTATTGTAATTATTCTTGTTTTTTCTGTTTTGTCCAGTCCTATTGCTTCTTGTACAGAACTAAGTGATGGGGATTTAGTTCCCGTTACAGGCGAGGGTGGAATTGCAGCAGGTAATCTTGCGCCCGCTTTAGATCTATATAATTTGAATGGAGATCTAAAGCATATTGTATTTAATAACTCTCCGACAATTATAGTTTCGCTATACACGTTAAATGGTGTTAGTAATAAAATAGAACAATTAGTGAATTTATATAAAGATCAAAATTATATTAAATTACTATTTATAGTGAGAGATGAGCCTGAATATGTAAAGGTATGGTTAATGAAACATGAATGCAATATTCCAGTTTATTTCGAACGGGGAAAAGAATTTTCAACTAAGTACAATATAGGCGTGCCAGCTATGGTTATTATTGATGAACATGGAATTGTTCGTTACAATAACATGCTTTGGGTTGATTTGGATTCCGTAGATAGTTTTATGCAAAAATTGCTTTTAGGCAAAGAAAAGACAGAACCTCATTTATTATATTCAGCTCCGAAAAAAAACAAAAAGGAAGTACCAGATTTACTTGATATTGGTGCCAAGGTAC
>CBDTTM010000021.1:0-22493 GCA_965363355.1 uncultured Selenomonadaceae bacterium
GTCGCTGAGGACGCCGCTTCTCGTCAAGTAGGTTCCGTATAATACGAGGATAAACGTGTAGATCGCGGTGATGTAGGCAAACCGCTGTGCGCCGGCTTTCTTGCGGGCAAGCAGCAGGACGTGGACGAGTGCGCCGCCAGTGAGCCAGGGAATCAAGGAAGCATTTTCTACCGGGTCCCAGCCCCAATAGCCGCCCCAGCCAAGGGTTTTATAAGCCCAAAAGCCGCCAAGGAAGATGCCGGCGCCGAGAAAACCCCAGGCCGCTAAAGCCCAAGGCAGGGATTTTTCAAGCCAATCGGTATGCTTTTCCTCTAAAAGAGCACCGATGGCATAAGCAAATGGTACGGCAAAGAGCGCATAGCCAATGAAAACAATCGGCGGGTGGATGACCATCCAAAAATCCTGTAAAAGTGGATTGAGTCCCATGCCTTGCGCAGTCGCGCCTAACTGAAGGACAAATGGATTTTTCAGCAAGAGCAAAAGCTGTAAAAAAACCTGCACGCTAAGGTAGGCGATAAAAGCTGGCACGGGCATGCATTTTCTTTTGAGCAAAATATAGCCAATGAGGCTGTGCAGCAAGAGCCAAAGCAGGAAAGAACCTTCTTGTCCGGCCCAAAATACGGCGACTTTATAAAAAAACGGCAGGCTGCTCGAGGAATAGCTCCAAATGTATTTGTATTGGAACTGGTCGCTTAAAATCACATAAAGGAAAAAAGCTCCGGCGATGACGGCGAATATAACGGTCAATTGATAGCAAAAAGCGCCGAGATGAAAGGTTGGGTCGCTGCCTTTTTGCCGCTTATCCTTGCGGCCTGTGTGGTTCAAATAAGAAAATAGAGAAATGAAGCTGCAGATGCAGCCGAGAAATAAACTGATGACACCAATCATGAAGAAGCTCCTTTGCGTTCATATTTCGAGGGACATTTTACTAAAAGCTTTTCGGCAGAGAATTCGCTGCCTTTGTATTTGCCGATGGCAACGACGCTGTCGGCGTGTTCAAAGTTATCCGGTTTTGGTCCGCGATAAGACACTTGGACCTGTTCACCTTTTTCATCACGCAGCAAAAAGCGGAGTTCTTGGTTTTCGTACGTAATGCTGGTCGGGTCTTTTAGCAAGCTGCCCTTGACCTGGACAGTCGCTTTGCTTGTTTTTGCTTCGGCAAAGCTCACATAAGGATTGAGGGACTGGCTGAGTTCGCTGAAGGCATATAGCGCAAATAGAGCGACGGCTGTGAGGATGATCAAATGGCGTTGTTTCATGCTGAACACCTCCGTCGAAATAAGATACGCAGGTAAATCAAGGTCATAACAGCTAAAGCTGCGAGCAAAACGGAGAGCATGACCGGGTCCATCTCAATATGTCCGCTGGCATTGATGACGGGTTCAGGGTGCAAAGATGAGTAATAACGGGGAATGACAAAGACGAGAAACGGCATAGCAGCTCCGGCAAACAACGCATAGACAGCTGAGAGCCTGGCGCGTACTTGAGCATCAGGGATTGCTGAGCGCAGGGCAAAATAAGCTCCGTAGACCAAAAGCAAAATGAAAATCGTGATTTGCCTTGGGTCCCAGTTCCAATAGGCGCCCCAGGTGAGCTTGGCAAAAACAGCGCCGCTGATCGTAGCCAACAGACAAAAGATCAAGCCGATGGCAGCGGAGCGACAGCTCAATGCATCGGTCTCTATTTTGCGCGTTTTGAGGTAGCAGATGCTCCACCAGGCAGACAGTACAAAGGCCAATACGGACACCCACGCCGTCGGAATGTGGAAAAAGGCGATGCGGACCAGATCGCCAAGTCCTTGTGCCGGGGGGACGAGATAGAAAACAGCCCAAATGACGGCAAGTGTCAAGGCAGTTAAAGCTGTGTCAAAAAACATGGTAAACCTCCTAATCGTACCAGATATAATCAAATAAAACAGATGCCAGGCCGAGAATCACGACATCGTAGCCTGCTAGAAAAAGCAGGCGATTGTCTATGGTGAAGCCTTCGTTAGAAAAAGCCGCAGCGGTCAGCTGGATGCAAAAAAGCAGCAGCGGTAAAATGATCGGAAAGCTTAGGATGGTGAACAGTGAACTTTGCCCTTGGACCTGTGTCAACAAGGAAGCAATGAGTGTTGCAGCACCAGAAAGACCGATGTTTCCGAGCAAAAGAACGAGGCAAAGCTCACCTAAATGCGGGACAGATGCATTTAAAAACACGATGAACAGTGGCAGCAAAAACAGCGTCAAGGCAAAGAGCAGCAATACGTTATAGATGAATTTGCCGAAAAAAACCGGCTGGCTGCTCGCATAAATACGCAGGGTTTGCAAGGTCCCCTGATCACTTTCTTGTAAAAATACGCGGGAAAGCCCTGCCATAGCTGAAAAAAATAAAATGATCCAAAAGAGAACTGCTAGAAAATCAGGCGATAGGGACTGCGCCCCGATGCTCATGCTGACGGCAGATAGTGTTGTCAGCGAAAACATCAGCAGGGCAGAGCTGCCATAACGCGTGCGAAATTCAGTGGTGAGCTCCTTGCAGAGGATCTCTTTTGTTTTATGAAAGGCGGAAAATCGTGTCGGCATAGGCCACCTCCGAGGGATCGTTCGTCGCCAGCAGCAAAGTATACTGCTTCTTTTGGGCTTGTTCGATGAGGTTTTCTACGATGTTTCGCCCCACGGCATCAAGGTTTGAGGCAGGCTCATCGAGCAGCCAAAGGCTTCGGTTCGAGGCCGGCAGCAATGCCAGCTTCAAGCGCTGCTTCATGCCGGTTGAGAAGGTCGCGACCTTTTTGTCAGCGGCTGTGGATAGGCCAACCATTTGCAAGGCTTTTGGCACAAGTGCCTTAGCCAAAGCCGAATTTGCTGCCATTGAAGCGAAGAAAAGAAGATTTTCTGTTGCGGTCAACGCATCGTAGAGCTGCATTTCGGGAGAAACAAAGGCGATTTGTTCGCGGACCTTTGCCGGAGGGCAGGGACTTCCTTCTTTGTAATATAGAATGGACCCGCTTGTCGGACGGGCGAGCCCCGCGATGATTTTCAAAAAAGTGGATTTACCGGAGCCGTTATTGCCGGTTATGCAGGTGCAATGACCAGCTTTGGCTTTGCCGCTGAGGTTTTGGTAAAGGGATTTTTCTTCATATATTTTTATCAGGTTACTGAATTCAATTTCAATAGGCATCATAAACCTCCTGGAAAATAAGGAGCCGGCTCAATAAAAAATCCTTGAGCCGGCCAGTTTGCTAGCAGAAAATCATTTTTCCCATTCCGCTGGCAGTTTTTGCATGAACTCGAAGTTGTGACATTCCGAGCAGGCAGTTTTGGATTTGGTGTGCATTTTATGACAGTCAGAACATACCAGATCGCCCAGATGGGAATCATGCGGATTTACCTGACCATAGCTTGTCTTGCCTTTGATGTCATCGATATTGTGACATTTCAAGCACATTTCGTTGCTGAATTTATGCTGATCGAGAGGATCATCGAAATCATCTGTCACATAAGCCCAGGTTTCATGGATTTTATCACCCATAGAATTGTCATGACAATCGATGCACTTGACGCCGGCTTGCTCATGCTTATGCGATAAAAGTTCAGCGGATTCATAACCTTCAACATAAGGTCCCATGTTGTGGCACGGTGCACAGGCTAATGCCGGATACGCCTCTGCTTGCTTCATGGCAAAAGCACCGATTCCAATCAAGACGATCAAGACAATGGCAACCGGTAATGGCTTGCGCTTAATAAATTCTATAATAGTAGCCATCATGATTCATCCTTTCTATAAATATTAGCAATATGATGCTAAGTCTATTTTATAATGGATGCAGTTTTTTTTCTTTGATGATATCTACAAGAATTCGAAACAGCTTTTTGTATAGATGAACTAGACGAAATCTTTTTATAAAACGAGAAAGCTTTGAAAACCAAGCTTTCTTAGGGGAATAAGTCTGTAACGAGATATTTAAAAAATATAGAATAGGATGAATATATGGTTTTTCCCTTTGTTTTTTTGGAGGAAAAAACAAGAAATAAGAAAATATTGCTGATGGTACGATTAATATGGTTTATTTTATGGTGAATACCTACAAAGACGGGAGAGGAAATTCAAAGTATTCGTCGATTACTGATTTTTCGCAAAATGCTACAATTTGATTATCATATGATGAAAGATATTTATTGGGGAGGAAATAGTATGAGTGAGAAAAAACAAGCCAAAGGAATGTCCCGTCGCGGCTTTTTGAAAAACAGTGCATTGGCTTTTGCTGGTGTAGTCGGTTCAGGCCTTTTGGTCAGTGGCTGTGGCAATGGGCGAAGCAAAGAAGACAGAGCGGCAATCGAGGCTGCCAAAAATGCAGGCAATAGCCAGGAACCAAGCTTTTTGAAAGCACCGGCAGCGATACAAGATAGCGAGATCAAGGAAACTGTAGAAGTCGATATCGCTGTGGTCGGTGGAGGGTTTTCAGGCCTATGTGCGGCTATTTCAGCCGCAGAAGAAGGCGCAAAAGTCGTTCTTTTAGAGAAGACACAAAATGTCAATTTCCGCAGCTACGATTATGGTGCCGTCAATGCCAAGGTTCAGCTTGAAGCCGGAACCCAAATGGATCCGATGCAGATAGCCCAGGAACTCATGCGCTATGGTGCGTATCGGGCCGATCAGCGAGTCGTCAATCAGTTTGCTTTTAACAGCGGTAAAGCAAATGACTGGCTCGTGGCGATGGAACTCGAAGCTGGATGCACGATCAAACATCGCTGGACGAAAGATGAGCTCGTAGCACCATCTTCCACTTTGCCGACCTATCCTACGCTTACATTTGTCATGGATCCGCCGGAATCCGCTTTGGCTGATATGCCAAAAGGGCTCTATGGTGGTCCGGCGACGTATGCTACCATCTATACATTGCTCAAGAATGCGGAAAAGCATAACATCAAGATTTATTATAAAACGCCAGGTGCGCAATTGATTCGCAAGGATAATACTGGCAGGGTCACTGGTGTCATCGGCAAGGCGGAAGACGGCAAATACATCCGCTTCAACACCAAAAAGGGCGTCATCCTCTGTGCTGGCGATTATGGACACAATGAAGAAATGCTGAAATATTATATTCCAACGGCGCAATACGTCAATAAAATATCTTATCCGGGAACTTATAATACGGGTGATGGGCAGCAGATGGGGCTTTGGATCGGTGCGGCAATCGATGAAGGTCCGCATACGGCGATGTACTTTGACAAAGCTTTTGTCGACAACGCCAAAGAAAATCCGGACGCGCTTGTCCGTCAGCCATGGCTCAGCGTCAATATGAAAGGTGAACGTTTTGGCAATGAAGATTTAGTCTTTGGCTATTTGGTCAACTCGTCCCGCCAGCAAAAGGATCATTGCAAATGGACGATTTGGGATGACAAATGGCCAGAAGAGGCGCCGAGTTTCCACCAGACAGCTTGTAAGGAAATGAAATTCCATCATGATCCTAAAGATGTGGACCGTTATATTGAATCGGGTCTCGTAAAAAAAGCAAATTCTCTCGATGAGTTGGCAGATTTGATGAATATTCCAAAAGAGCAGTTCCTAGCGACGGTCAAACGCTATAATGAGCTGGCCGAAAAAGGCCGCGATGAAGATTTTGGCAAACCGAGCCTCTTTATGAAACCTTTAGTCAAAGCGCCATTTTATGCGTGCAAGATGGGTTCTTCGATGCTCGTGACTTTGGGCGGATTGCAGATCAACGATAAAATGCAGGTCCTCGATACAGAAAAAGAAGTCATTCCTGGGCTTTATGCTGCCGGCAATAACTCCGGTTGTTTCTATGGCAATGATTATCCGACGGCAATTCCGGGTAACAGCCATGGCAGAGCCTATACCTTTGGGTATTTGGCGGGCAAAAACGCAGTTAAAGAAAGCTGAGAAATCAAGAAGAAGGAAGCTGGCAGGGATAGTTTCCTTCTATCTTGCGATGGACAAATTTTTTAATTTTATGAATACACAAATAAATAATGTTTTATAGGAATCATAAGAATTTATTAAGCTGAAGAAAATGGAGTTGGTTGATTTTGAAAAGGATGCAAAACTTGAGAACCGCTTTTTTTACCGTAATGATGACAGGATTATTTTCAGCAAGCTGCTTGGCGGCAACTTTTGATGATGTACCGCGTGGACACTGGGCTTATGATGCTGTCCGTGAACTCGGCGAAGCCAAATTGATCCAAGGCTATAACGATGCCGAGTTTCGCGGGGACCAGGAAATCACGCGTTATGAAATGGCAGTCCTGGTGGGCAAAGCAATAGATAATTTTCAGACGGCAGATGAAAATCAACAAAAGTCGATTGATCGCCTGTCCGCAGAATTTGCCAGTGAACTCAATCATATGGGCGTTCGTGTGGCAAAAGTGGAAGCGAAGACAAAAACTTGGATTGCCAGCGGTGATTTGCGCTTTCGCCTGCATGGCAATGATCCGCAGCAAACCGTCAATCAATCTTCAAAACTAAAAGGCGGCGATCAATACGATTGGCGGGCCCGTATTTTGATTGCTGGTGATTTGAATGACACGATGAAAGCGAATATCCGCTTGACTTCTGGCTGGAGCAACCGCCCCGGCAATACCGATGGTATCGGGTCAACAACCTATATCGATGTTGCTACACTGACGGCTCAAAACGTGATGGGACTTGATGTCTTAAAAATCGGACGAGACAGCAACTGCGAAACTGGTTTTGGTTTGATGTCAAAACCGGATTCGACCGATGGAATCTGGATTAAAAAATCGCTGAGCAAAGTGGCTGGATTCAATGCTTGGACGGGCAACCCGACAAAAGGAAATACAACCGCATCAGGCAATCAAAGTGACAGCAACCAGGTGACAATCGGAAATCTAACCTGGCAAGCGAGCGATAAACTCAAGTTCACCACGGGCTATTACTGGTCGGATATCCCAGGGACGAGCAATGCAGCCGTGAATGCGGGCAGTCGCTTATTGGCAGCGAATGGGGCAAAATACGATTCTTCGCAAGGGTATGACCTTGGGGCGAGTTATAAATTCAGTGGAATGACTTTGTTGACAGAATACATAGGGACCACGTTGAAAAATCCGGCGAATATGAATAAAAATCCAAATGGCTGGTCGGTACAGCTCAGCAATGCCAAGGGGCCGAGCGGAAGCAAATGCCTCTTTAACAATACTCCGATGACAGATGTGCGGAAAAAAGGAGATAATGCTTGGCTGGTAAATTATCGACAGGTTAAAAGCGGAGCGGTTCCTTATGGTCTCGGTGGCTTTGATGTGCTAGCCAATGCAGATACGACGGGAAATTATGATGTGTCCTTACATGGCACGGATAATGTAAAAGGCTGGACATTTGCATACGAATACGTTCCGGCAAAAAATGTAGCGTTGAATCTTTGCTATCAGCTTCTGAGCGTTACGGATCGGTCATTGACTCCGGCGTTCCATGGCAATAGCCTCGACAAGACTCTTTGCTTTACGGTGAATTGTTTCTTCTAAGCTGGATTTGAACTTTTAAAAAAAATACAGTAAGATAAAATAAAGCTGCGAAGCCTCATTTTATCTTACTGCAACCAAAATACAGGCAGCAGATCTGAGCGATGGAAATCGTATGTTATCGAATCGTGGAGAAAAGGATTGAATGGAATGGATATAGATACGGATACTGCAGTGCATCTTTTGGAGTCGTTGGTTACTAAAGGCATCGGTGAAGTGGGAAAATACATCAGAGAAAATGTAAAGCGCGAAGTCTTTATCATCGATGACCGTTTGTTTAAACACTATCCGCGCAAAATGCCGCTGTCAGACAAAGCTTTAGGCCACTTTTTGCAGGAAATGCCAGGAATCAAGGAAGATCAATACTATTATTGCAAGAATTCGCGGCGGCTTGTGTTCGTCGTGGACAACAACGGCAAGAAATTATGGGTATTGCTCAAGGACATCCCGACGGATCAAATCGTAAAGATCATCGATATCATAGCCAATACTCGGCTGGCACTAAAAAACTATCTTCGCAGTGAATTGCGCATCGAACGGCAGCTGCAAGAAGAAAAAAGAAAGTTCATTGAAGATTTATTTGTAAATAAAGGGAATCATATTAAATTTTTTCGTGAGAAAATGGGTATTCAACTCGATATGGAGCATTTTTATGCGGTGATGGTCGTTGTTTTTGAAAACAAGTTCAGCAATGTGACGGTACTCAAACAGCTCAGCCGTGAGTTTGCGGTTTCGGCAGGCGTCAGTCCCATCGAGCTCGTCTATTGGAAAGAGATGCATGTCGTCATCTTGACGGATGTCCAACAGCCCCGCAGTGACAAGGAAAATCCTTGGCCGGACGAGAAGCGTTTGGAGAATTGGAAAAATTTTGTTGAAAAAAGACTCGAAACCAAGGCCGCTATTGGTATTGGCAACAATTATTTGCTGCCAGATCTCTATAAAAGCTTTAATGAAGCACACATTGCCTTGACCTTCCGTTTGCTTGAGAAAAAGAATGTCGTGCAGCATTTCAATAATATGGGGATTTTTACAGAACTGTTTTTACATAATAGGAAGAGCATTTGTGATTTTTGCCGAAATACGCTCGACAAGCTTTTAGAATACGATCATGACTGCGATTCGGAATTACAAGAAACGGTGCGTGCTTTACTCGCCTGTAATTTCAATTGGAAGGCAACGGCGGAAAAACTTTTTGTCCATGTCAACACTTTGCGCTATCGCTATGACAAAATAGAGCAGCTTTTAAGCATTGATTTAGCAGACCCGGATGTTCGGTTTAACTTATATGCAGCTATTCGCGTGGGTGATGTGCTCAAAAAGCTTGATTTGATGCATCCGGCTTATATTGGCAATATCAGCGGACACAAGGCGAATAAGGCCGGAAAGAAACAAAGCCGTACAATATTTTGACAAGAAAAAAAGAATTTCTGCAATTAAAGATTGACGAAAAGGAAAGATATACTATAGGATAGATACAAGTGCTTCACGGAATTTTTGTAGATAAAGCTAGAGCAAAGAAAATGTAGTTGCTGTAAAATGACAGTAATCAGGCATTTGCCTGTGAGGAACTTAAAATATAAGTGAGTTGAATGGATAGAAATGGAAGGACGTGTCGTTGATGTTTGGTTTGAGTGTCCCTGAGATTGCGGTGGTTGTTGTGATCGGGGTTGTGTTTTTTGGGCCAACAAAACTCCCAAAGCTAGGAAAAGCTGTGGGTGAGACAATTCATGAAGTCAGAAATGGACTGGCAGATCCGGTAGAAAATACGGGGACGGCCACTGTGGAAAAAATAGAGGCACAGCCAGTGAAGACTTTGGAAAAAGGTAAATAAATCGAAAAAAACAAGCTCTTAGAAAAAGCATCGCAGGATGTTTTTTGCTAAGAGCTTATTTTTTTCTGTGCAGCTAAACATGCAAACATTCACGCGGCAAAAGTCTGCAGGCAAGGTCAATATGGACAAAAAACAGCAGGGGAATTTGTCAGTATCCACAAAGGGACTGACTGGATCGAACGGGAATACAAAAAAGAGCCGCTTTCATAAGCAGCTCTTTTTTGCTCGGGGGGATTATTTTCGCAGCTTGTTGAGAAAATCAAGGGATTCTTCGAGCCAGCGCAGTTGGCTTTCGAGACTGGTGACTGCGCCCTTGAGCAGCAGGTAATCACCAGCCGATTGCGACGCGACGGTTTCGGGGCAATATTCGTTGAGTTTGGTCTGATAGCGCAGCAGCAAGGCAAAAACTGCTTTGCTGCGATTTTCAAACTTTTCTTGCAGCTGTTTTGGCGAGAGATTTTCTGAAAAATAAAGGCGAAGCTTAAAGATGTCCTTGCTTTGTGGCAGTGGTGGTTCTTCTTCAGACATCCACGATAGGAGCGTTTCTTTGCCTTTGGGGGTCAAGGAATATATTTTTTTTTCGAGGACTTCTCCTTGGATGACTACTTTGAATTCGATGAGTTCTTCGGCTACGAGCTTTTTTAACTCGGTATAAATCTGGCTTTGTTTGGCACTCCAAAAATCAGCGACGCAGTCATTGAAGATCTTGGTCAGATCATAACCGGTCAGTTGATCCTTATCAATTAGGCCTAAAATGGCATAGCTTAATGTATTCATATGTAAACCTCACTTGCAAAATGTATTGACTTTATTTTTTCTAGTATATATAATAATTATATAAATTACAACATATCATTTTATACATGTTTTAATTTATTTATTTTGAAAGACAAATTTTAAGGGAGTGGATTTTAACATGAATCTGAAAAAAACAATCACCATGGTGACCTTGAGCGGCGTATTGTTGAGCCTTGGAGGATTATCTGTGGTTTCGGCAGAGACAGCACATGCCGCAGATAGCAAGATCCTCAATGTACAGGTGAAAAAACCGCAGGTCGATCTGATTTCCGATGTTGTTTATGAACAGGTCTCGACAATCGGCTACGACAATGTCGCGATGAAGATGGACGTTTTGAAGCCGCAGCGCAAAGAAAAGATGCCGGCAGTTGTCTTTGTTACAGGCGGCGGCTTCATCCATGCCAATAAAGATAGATATATACAGCAGCGTCTCCAAATGGCCGATGCCGGCTATGTCGTCGCGAGCATTCAGTATCGCGTGGCGCCTACGGGCAGATTCCCGCAGCCGGTCGAAGACGTGAAGTCTGCGATTCGCTATATCAAAGCCAATGCGGCAAAATTCAACGTCGATCCGAACAATGTTGCGGTTGTTGGCGATTCTGCCGGCGGCTATTTATCGGCAATGGTCGGTACCAGCAATGGCACGAAAAAATTCGATAAGGGTGAAAACCTTGATCAAAGCAGTGATGTAAAAGCGGCAGTTGATATCTATGGCTTATCGGATTTGACCCGCGTCGGTTCAGATTTTTCTGAAGAAGTCCAGAAAAGACATAAATCAGCCGGAGCGACCGAAGCACTTTGGGTAAATGGCAGTCCGATATTTGGCGGCACAGATGGTGGAATATTAGCGGATCCGGATAGTGCAGCAGCAGCTAACCCACTTAATTACATCACAGATAAGACGGCACCGTTCCTCTTGATGCATGGCACGGCTGACCAGCTCGTATCACCTAGTCAGACAGAAATCCTTCATCAAGCACTGCAAGCTCATGGCATAGAATCTACTCGTTATGAAGTCACCGGTGCAGCCCATGGCGGCGTATACTGGGTTCAACCAGAAGTAATGCAAGTCGTCATTGATTTCCTCGACCAACACCTAAAAGCAAAATAATATTAGGCGATGAAGCCTGAAGAACGGACTGGATGGTGTGCAGAGCTCTGTGTGCCATCTGGTTTTTTCTACTTTGATTTACACCGCTTTGGCGGCGAAATGAAACCTATGGGGAGTGTTCAATTTTATCATGGAAAATACTCGGTTATGGACAAAGAATTTTATCGCAATCGTAATGACCAACGCTTTATTGTTTGGCGGCTTTCATATTTTACTGCCGACTTTGCCTCTTTATGCTGCTGCACATGGCGCAACGGGATCGCAGATCGGTATCATTACGGGGATCTTTGGATTTTCCGCTATTTTTATTCGCTTTTTCACCGATTTTGGGCAGGAAAAGTTCGGCAAGAAAAAATGCTTGTACTTAGGGCTTTTGATTTCCGTCCTTTGTACGGTTGGCTATAATTTCTTCTATTCCGTCAATGAAATGATCGCGATTCGATTATTGCATGGCTTCGGTTTTGGCTTGACTACGACGTTTGCGGCGGCAATTGCAGCGGATATCATTCCGCGTTCACGCATGGGCGAAGGCATCGGCTATTTCGGCCTTGGCAGCACCTTGGCCATGGCGTTGGCTCCGGCAGCTGGACTATGGCTCATGAATGGGTCGGGTTCGGCTTCCATGTTTGCTGTTGCAGCCATTGCAAGTGCGTTGGCTTTTTTGACGACAAGCGCGAGCAAGCCATCAGCTGTTGCGGCGCCGAAAGAAGCCAAAGCAAAACTGTCGCTGCGTGACCGCTTGCTTGAACGCGGTACGGCGATTCCGGCTCTGTTGACGGTTCTTTTTGGCATGAGTTACGGAAGCGTAAATACCTTTGTTTCGATGATGGCCAACCAGGCGCATATCGAAAACGCTGGTGCTTTCTTTATCGTCGGGACAATCTGTATTTTCTTATCGAGACCAGTCGGTGGCCGTATTTTTGACGCTAAGGGTCCGGCTTGGATAATGGTTCCTGGATCGGCACTCTTTTTTATCGCTTTGATCTTGCTCATGCACGCTACGTCTTTGCCGATGCTGCTCGGCGTTTCTGTCTTATACGGTTTTGGTGGCGGTCTTTTGCTGCCAGCTCTTTTGACTTGGATGCTCAACCTCGTGAGCAGTGACCGTCGCAGCGGTGCAAGTGCTACATTTTATAATATGCTCGATGTCGGAACGAGTGCTGGGGCCATCGGCCTTGGTGCAGCAGCTGAAACGATCGGCTATATCGATATGTATCGTTATTCGGCAGCCGCGATGGCGCTGTTTTTCATTATTTTTGTCCTTTATATGATTCGTACCCCAAAAGTACAGACGCAAGAAGACAATGCCTGATAAGTTATAGCGATGGATCACAAAAGCCGAGCAGATTGATTTCTGCTCGGCTTTTTGCGAGCTGTATCAAGAAGCAACAGGGGGCTTTCATTGAAAAAATCTATGCTTTTCGTTATAATACAAGCAGTGGAATCGGAAGTTTTACAGGAGGGTTTTTATGGAAAAAGGCAAGATTACGAGCATCGATGTTGGCCGGGCTGCATTGAAGATTGCAGTGACCGCCAGCCGTGAGGAAGAAAATGCGGTTAAAAAGCAGCTGGCCCAGCAGGCCATACGGGCTACGGCAGTCGATTTTGGCGGGGAATTCATCAGTTCTATTGTGAAGATCGTTGAGCGAGCTGTTGTGGCGGCGCAAAGACAGGGAATCGTACCAGATAATCATATTGGTGCCGGGCCAGTTGCTGGCGCGGCCAGTGCAGCACTTGAACAGGTCAAAACGAAAGCAACCGGCTTCAATGTTGGCGGGAAGATCGGTATCGCTCGCTATGAAGAGCATCTTTGTGTTGCTATCTACATGGGCGTTGGCGTTTTGAACCTCAATGAGCTCGGCGTGGGTTTAGCGCATCGTTCGATAAAAGAATAGGAGGAAAGCAGAGTTGAATTCTCTGCTTTTTTTTGGTATAATATAGTTGATTAAATCAACTAAAGGATGTGAGCAAATGGATTATCGAAGTACGGCTAGATCTTTTGGGATATTAGACCGTCGGTCACAAAATTATATTGTCACGGCCTGTTCGGAATTAGGTCTGACTTTTTCAGAATACGTACTGATGTTGAATCTTTATGAAAATGAAGGCGTAAGACAGGATGATATGGCAGCTTTGATGTGTGTGGATAAGGCTGTGGTGGCGCGCACGATAAAAATGCTAGAGAGCAAGGCGCTTGTCAGTCGGGTCCAAGGAACTACGGACAAACGGGTAAAGCGCATCTATGCAACGCCTGCGGGAAAAGCGCAGGAAGAATTTTTGCGCAATGTTTTGCAGCGCTGGATCGATTATTTGAGCGCGGGGGTGGACCCGCTCGTAGTGCCAGCTTTGCTGCAAGGCTTTGCGCAGTTAGCTCAAAGAGCAAAAACTGCAGATTTTTCCAAGATCTTAAATACTTGAATTCTGATCGAACAGGATTTTTAAGAAATTTTAGGAGGAGATTATGCTAAAGGCGAATAGAAAGTTATTAACGATATTCATGAGCTTATTCTTTATTACAAGTGTGCTCAGTGGCTGCGGTAAAAGCACACAAGAAACTTCGACGGCGCAGCTCGTCAAAACGAAAGTGGTTTCTTTTGCTGCCGGGGGCGCAGAATCGACTTATGCAGGTGAAGTTCGCGGCCGCTATGAAAAAAACTTGTCTTTTCAGGTTGGTGGAAAAATCATCGATCGCCGGGTCGAGCTTGGCAGTATGGTCCATGCCGGAGATGTTTTGATGACAATCGATGGGAAAGATTTGAGGGAAACCGCCAATAAAAGCGATGCCCAAGTAGAATCGGCGAAATCGCAGCTTCGCTTGGCGGAATCAAATCTCAATCGCTATACGCAGCTCTATCAACAAGCGGCAATCAGTGCTGCGGCACTTGACCAATACCAGACAACGTATGAGGCGGCACAGGCTACCTACGATCAAGCCAGAGCCGATGCTGCCCAAGGACAAAATGCCGTCGGTTATGCGAGCCTTACTGCCGATACAGATGGTGTCATTTCTGCCGTTTCTGCGGAAGCCGGACAAGTTGTATCCGCTGGGCAGACCGTCTTGACGTTGGTGCAGACCGATGAACTTGAAGTGGAAATCAATATCCCGGAAAATCGACTGGAAAGCCTGCCTCTGGGAAAAGATGTGATGGTTTCTTTCTGGGCACTTAACAATACGATAAAAGTTCCGGGGGTCATTCGCGAAATTGCACCGATGGCAGACCAAACCACGCGTACGTACAAAGTCCGGGTTCGTTTGCCCCAGCCGCCAGCAGGCCTGCGTCTCGGCATGACGGCCAGCGTCGATTGTGCCGATCGTGCGGGCAATCCGGATGGTACGGCGATTTTACCGTTATCGGCAATATACCAGACGGGCAATCAGCCCCAGGTATGGGTCGTTAACGAAGACCATCAAGTGGCGCTCAAAAATGTATCGGTCGAAGGCTTTGGCAACAATTCAGTCAAAGCGACGGGCCTCAGCCATGGTGACATCGTAGTCATCGCCGGAGTTCATAAATTGAGAGAAGGTCAGGAAGTCCGCTTGATGGAAGGTGCGGACCAATGAAGAATTTAACAGAACTCTCGCTTAAAAACCGGTCTTTGGTTTGGTACTTCATCGTCGTGGTATTTATAGCCGGGATTTTTTCCTATACGAAACTCGGACGGATGGAAGACCCGGATTTTACGATCCGCCAGATGGTCGTCACCGTTTCCTGGCCGGGAGCGACAGCCCGTGAAATGGAAGAGCAGGTCACGGATAAAATAGAAAAGAAGCTGCAAGATACGCCGGGCCTTGATTATGTCAAGAGCTATTCACGGCCAGGGTCCTCGGTCATTTACGTCAATTTACGTCAAGATGTCGATAATTCGGCGGTACGAAGTACCTGGAAAGAGGTCCGAAACCTCGTCGATGATATGAAGACCGATTTGCCATCAGGCGTGTATGGTCCGTATTTCAATGATCGTTTCGATGATGTTTATGGCTCGATCTATGCCTTGACAGGCGATGGCTATTCTTATGAAGAAATGCGTGACCGCGCCGAAAAAATCCGCCGCTTGCTGCTCGATGTCAAAAGTGTCAAAAAAGTCGAGCTTGTCGGCGAGCAAACGGAAAAAATATACATTGAAGTCGAACGCACTAAGCTAGCGGCTCTTGGCATCAGCCCACAGACCGTCAGTGATGCGGTCAAAAAACAAAATACAATTACGCCAGCGGGCATGGTCGAGACGGAGTCGGATAATGTCTATCTGCGGCTCACCGGTCCATTTGATAATATCGAGGCGATTCGCAGTCTGCCGATTCGTGCCAACGGCAAAACATTCCGCCTCGGCGACATTGCCAAAGTCGAACGCCGCTATAGCGAACCGGCAGAACCGAAAATGTTCTTCAATGGCGAGCCTGCAATCGGCATTGCCGTTTCGATGGAATCGGGCGGGAACATCCTGACGCTTGGCGATAACTTAAACAGCTTGATTTCTAAGGTCAAGACCGATTTACCAGCAGGCCTTGAAATCCATCCGGTGTCGGATCAGCCGCAAGTGGTCAAAGAATCCATAGGCGATTTTGTCGATACCTTGCGTGAGGCTATCATCATCGTGCTCATCGTAAGTTTCTTGAGCCTTGGAATTCGTACTGGTTTGGTTGTTGCCGGCTGCATTCCGCTGGTCATCGCCGGCGTCTTCGTCGGGATGGAAATCATGGGAATCAGTCTCCACAAGGTGTCTTTGGGGGCATTGATCATATCCTTAGGGCTTCTCGTCGATGATGCGATCATCGCCGTCGAGATGATGAGCGTAAAGCTTGAAGCTGGTTATGGCCGTTTTGAAGCTGCCTGCTATGCTTTTGAAGCGACGGCCAGGCCGATGCTGACAGGGACCTTGATTACCTGTGCCGGTTTTATTCCCGTCGCCTTTGCCAAAGGGATGGCGGCAGAATTTTGCCAGGCACTCTTTCCAGTAATTGGCATGGCACTCATTTTGTCCTGGATTGTTTCCGTTATGGTCGCGCCGCTTTACGGATATAAATTAATCAAAGTAAAGGTCCATAAAGCGGAAGATGGGAAAACAGATCCCTATCAAAGCAAATTTTATGGATTCTTTCGAAAAATACTCATATTTTGCTTACAGCATAAAGCGTTGGTGCTCGGCGTGACCGCAGCCTGCTTTATTGCCTCGCTCTTTACCTTTAAGGTCATCAAGCAGGAGTTTTTCCCGCCGTCCTTGCGGCCGGAAATCATCGTAGAAATGACCTTGCCGGAAGGCTCGTCGCTTAAATCTTCAGAAGCAGAAGCGAAAAGGTTCGCCCAGTTTCTTACGGCACAAGGCGACAGCATCAAGAATTATTCCTACTATGTAGGCGAGGGCGCACCTCGTTTTGTCCTTACGACAGAGCCGATGCTGCCTGCCAATAATTACGTGCAGTTTGTCGTCGTTGCCAAAGATGTCGACGCGCGCAAGGAATTGACGACAAAAATCAATGCCCAGCTCGCCGATGCTTTTCCCAATGTGAGAAGTAACCTCAAGTTCATTCAAACAGGGCCGCCAGCGGCTTATCCAGTCATGCTTCGGGTAGAAGGCTATGACCATGACAAGGTCAGAGAGATTGCTGGTGCGGTCGCTGACAAAATGTCTGCGGATTCGAATTTGCAGCAGATCCACTTTGATTGGAATGAAAAAAGCAAGGTCATGCATCTGGATCTTGACCAGGATAAACTCAGGAATCTTGGACTCACGAGCCAGGATTTGGCGCAGCTTTTGTATACAGAGCTCTCTGGCAATACGGTAGCGCAGTATTATAGTGGGGACCGGACCATTGATATCGCTTTCCGATTGAAAGATGAAGATCGATCGGATCTTTCAAAGCTCGCCGATACCCCGATTTATGTCGGCACTGCCGGTTATGTGCCGCTTGGTCAAATCGCCAAGATAAGCTATGCCGCAGAGGATGGGCTCATTTGGCGGCGTGATCTCAAGCCGGCGATCACGGTACGGGCGAATATCGCCTCGGGCACAGCTAACGATGCTGCGCAAAAAGCCTACGATGCGACGGCGGATATTCGTGCGAACCTGCCGCTTGGCTATAGCATCAAGGCTGATGGCGCACTCGCGGACAGCAAGGATTCCATTGATTTCTTGCTGGTCCCGGTTCCGGTCATGCTATTTTTGATTGCGACCTTGCTCATGTTGCAGCTGCGCAGTGTCCAGCTCATGATTATGACTTTATTGACTGCCCCGTTAGGCATCATCGGCGTCAGTTTCGGTATGCTTTTGACCAATGAAGCGATGGGCTTTGTCGCAGAACTTGGCATTTTGGCACTTAGCGGTATGATTATCCGCAATTCGGTCATCTTGATCGACCAGATCCAAAAGCATATCGCCGAAGGAGAAGATCCCTGGCATGCGATCATCGATTCAGCTGTCCTTCGTTTTCGGCCAATCATGCTGACTGCCGCGGCCGCTATTCTCGGCATGCTGCCGCTCGTCAGCAGTACGTTTTGGGGACCGATGGCAGTCGCTATCGCTAGCGGGCTGCTCGTAGCCACCGTACTCACACTGCTTGTCCTGCCGACAATGTATGCGGCCTGGTTCAAAGTAAAACAATAACAGCCTTAACTTCAAATGTTTTAAACCGCAGCTGGAATGTATCCTGGCTGCGGTTTCTTTTATAGGAAAGGTTTATTTTATAAACGATAAAACGCTGATTTCCTGCTGAAAAAAACAAAAATACAAAAATTTTATAAAATCTATTGACATATAAAGGCGTTGACCGTATAATTGTAAACATATTAATCATATATGTTATTTCGAAAAACGAGTATCATTATAGAAAAGAGGACGATGAGAATGAGCGAAAAGAAATACAAATTTGAAACACTTCAGCTGCATGTAGGACAGGAACAGGCCGACCCAACGACGGATGCAAGAGCCGTACCGATTTATCAGACGACATCTTATGTATTCCGTAATTCACAGCATGCTGCGGATCGCTTTGCCTTAAAAGATGCGGGCAATGTCTATGGTCGTTTGACCAATCCGACACAGGATGTTCTTGAACAACGATTGGCAGCTCTTGAAGGCGGCGTTGCTGCTTTGGCTGTTGCGACTGGTGCAGCTGCGGTCACGTATGCATTGCAGGCACTTGCCCATGTAGGCGATCACATCGTTGCGGCTACTACCATTTATGGCGGTACATACAATCTGCTGGAACACACATTGCCAGATCAAGGCGTGACGACGACATTTGTCGATCCGACGCATGGCGTTCAAGGTTTTGAAGATGCGATCAAAGAAAACACAAAAGCGATTTTCATCGAAAGCATCGGCAATCCAAATGCAAATCTCATCGACATCGATGCGGTGGCAGAAATTGCCCATAAGCATAAGATCCCTCTCGTTATCGACAGCACTTTTGCTACGCCGTACCAGCTTCGTCCGATTGAACACGGCGCGGATATTGTCGTTCATTCCGCAACAAAATTCATCGGTGGACATGGCACGACGCTTGGCGGCATTATCGTCGACAGTGGCAAATTTGACTGGATCGCTTCCGGCAAATTCCCTCATCTCGTCGAACCAAATGCCAGCTATCATGGCATCAGCTTCGCCAAAGATATCGGCGCACCAGCTTTCGTCATTTATGTCCGCACGCTTTTGCTGCGCGATACCGGTGCGACACTTTCGCCAATCAGCGCATTCATCCTCTTACAGGGCGTAGAAACCTTGTCCTTGCGCGTAGAACGCCATGTCGAAAACTCGCTCAAGGTTGTGGATTATCTCAGCAAACATGCAAAAGTAGCGCAGGTAAACCATCCATCTTTGGCATCGCATCCAGACCATGAGCTCTATAAAAAATACTTCCCGAATGGCGGCATCTCGATTTTCACTTTTGAAATCAAAGGCGGCCAAGAAGAAGCCCATAAATTCATCGACAATCTCAAGATTTTCTCGCTTCTCGCAAATGTTGCCGATGTCAAATCTCTCGTCATCCATCCGGCTAGCACGACACATTCCCAGATGAACGAAGCCGAACTCGCTGGCAGCGGCATCACGCCAAGCACGATTCGTTTGTCCATCGGAACAGAACATATTGATGATATCATCGATGATCTCGAACAGGCTTTTGCTTCTGTTTAATAACGTCTTTCTGCAAAAACCGCTGTTACATGTTTACAGCGGTTTTTTGTTTATAGAAAGTTGCTTGATGTGAGAAAAACTGTTATCATTAATAATAATTTATTATCATTAATGAAATGAGGCGATCAAAAATGGGATATCTCGACCGGTACATTCCTTTAGTGGAATTTTTGGGACAAGCACTGGGGGAACGTTGTGAAGTGGTGCTGCACGACCTTACAGTGCCCGAAAAATCCATTATTGCGATTGCCAACGGAAATATCAGCGGCAGAGAAATAGGAGGATCTGTAACAGATTTTCTATTAAAGCTGTTGCAACGAAAAAAAAAGGAACATGTAACTTATTTAGCGAATTATCGGGGCAAAGGTCAAGGCGGCAGAGTTTGCCGGTCCTCCAGTTATTTTATCCAAAATGAAGAGGGAGAGACGGTAGGGACTTTATGCATCAATGTCGATATTACTGCCTATATGCAGGCAAAAGATTTTTTGGAAAAAGAGTTGTCTTGTGTTGATTTTCTAGAACATATGATGACACCCGTTGCAGATACGACTGCTTCGGGCAAGATTTTTGAAAATCTTCATAGTACAGTAGATGAAGTAATTGGCACTATGATCGATGAGCGGCTGGTAAAATACCCAGCCTGCGGCAGCCGTCTCTCTTTTGCGGAGCGACTGCAATTGGTCAGTGATTTACAGTCAGATGGCTTGTTTTTATTGCGCGGTGGTATTAGTACATTAGCGGAAAAAATAGAAGTGTCAGAGCCGACGATTTATCGTTATCTCAGTAAAATTAAAAAAGAAAATGATGGCCGCTGACAAGTTGCCAGAGCAAAAATACCGATACCTGTGCTTTTATAGACAGGTATTTTTTTGCGTATAAAGTTAGGTAAAAAGAATTGACAAATTATTCTCAACTGTTATACTATTACTGTGATAATTATTTATTATTGTAATAATAAATAATTAGATGTGAGAGTATGCTATGACGAGTTTTTTGAGAGAGAGGGATTTATAAAAATTTATTGGAGAACCCTTGGTTTACCGGTAGGACACAAATAGAATAAGGGGGGAACTTGGCATGGAAGTAAAAGCAACATTAACAGAGACGGCGGACTGGAAGAAAATGAGTCATGCAGAACGCGCTAATATGACACAGGCAGAATGGGAAAGCGCTGTGAAATTCGATAGTACGGACTGGGGCTGGATCATTATGAGCATTGGCATGGCAATTGGAGCAGGAATTGTATTTTTACCAGTGCAAGTTGGCTTGGCAGGGATTTGGGTATATCTTTTATCTTCTGTAATTGGGTATCCAGCGATGTATTTATTTCAAAAATTATTTATTAATACATTAGCAGCTTCGGAACGGTGCGAGGATTATCCGAGTGTAATTGCAGGCTATCTTGGCAGAAACTGGGGGTTTTTGCTGGGTATATTGTATTTCATTATGTTGGTCATCTGGGTGTTTGTATATTCTACAGCAATTACCAATGATAGTGCTTCGTTTTTGCATACTTTCGGAGTTACTGAGAGCGTCTTATCGACCAACCCGTTTTATGGTCTGGCTATTATTTGCGTCTTAGTGGCACTTGCATCACGTGGAGAAAAAATTCTGTTTAAAATTTCTACCGGAATGGTATTAACTAAGCTTTGCGTTGTAGCCATCCTGGGGGTGATGATGATTCAACACTGGGATTTGAAAAACTTAGGGACGGTATCTGATATGAGTTACTTGCTCAAGCAGACAATCATCATGCTGCCATTTACATTAACGTCAATATTGTTCATTCAAAGTTTAAGCCCTATGGTCATTTCATATCGTTCGCATAATAAATCGATTGAAGTTGCCCGTTATAAAGCTTTGCGTGCCATGAACATCGCTTTTTGTGTTCTTTTTGTAACCGTCTTCTTTTATGCGGTGTCATTTAATTTAGCGATGGGACATGAACAAGCGGTAGAAGCAAATAGTAAAAATATTTCAGCACTGGCAATGGCTGCGCAAGGAGTAGAGGGAAACACCATAAAAATCATGAGTTTAGTTTTGAATATTTTTGCGGTTATGACAGCATATTTTGGCGTTTTTCTGGGATTCCGGGAAGCTTGTTACGGCATAGCTATGAACGTGTTGGAACGAATTTTACCGGAAGAACGAATCAATAAAACTTTTGTAAAATACGGAATTTTAATCTTTGCAATTTTAGTCTCATGGGGAGCCATTGTATTAAATGCCCCTATTCTCAGTTTTACTTCAATCTGTAGTCCGGTGTTTGGTTTGATTGGTTGTCTGATTCCGGCCTACCTTGTTTATCAAGTACCGTTTTTGGAAAAATATAAGGGGCTTAGCTTGAAGATAATTATTTTCACGGGTATTTTGCTAATCATTTCGCCGTTTTTAGCATTTTCGTAAATGGTATACGGAAGGGAGTTGTTGATTGTGGAACAAAAGGAAAAATGGGATCGTTTTATCTCAATTATGAGGGCAGATGTCATCCCAGCCACTGGTTGCACTGAACCGGTTTCGCTTGCCTTTGCTGCAGCAGTTGCGGCAAAACACTTAGGACAACCGGTAGAACGTATAGAAGCAAAGGTCTCGGCAAATCTTATGAAAAATGGTATGGGCGTTATGGTTCCGGGAACAGGTCGGACAGGACTCTATATTGCAGCAGCTACAGGTGCACTTGGTGGAAATTCGGATAAAGGTCTGGAAGTACTGGAAGGCATCGGCAGCGACCATATTGCAGCGGCAAAAGAAATGGTGGATAGTGGAAAAGTTACGATTGCTGTAGCAGCGGTCAAAAATATTTTATATGCAGAAGCTATTGTTTGGCATGGAAAGCATTTTGTCAAAGCGGCAATTGCAGATAGCCATACGAATCTTGTCTGTATTGAGGAAGATGGCGTACCGGTTTTACAGGCATCTAGTGCAACAGTCGATAAAACAGAGGAGAAAAATGCATTTTTGCAAAGCTGCACAACCCGTGAAATTTATGATTTTGCTGTACAGGCTGACTATGAAAGCATTTGCTTTATAAAAAATGCAGCAGAAATCAATGACCGTCTGTCAGAAGAAGGTCTAACAGGAAAATACGGATTGGCTCTAGCCAGTGCGCTCAAAGATAAAATCGCCAGAGGATTTATTGGTGAAGACC
>CBDTTM010000022.1:0-21674 GCA_965363355.1 uncultured Selenomonadaceae bacterium
GGACATTTTCAAGACCTTTGTCGACGTCATGGGCTTGGCTGAGGGCAAGACAAGGCTGACCCTTGAGGTGCAAGATAGAGTCGGGACGGTCAAGGAGATTGCGAGTGTATTCAGTGATCTTGGTATCAGCATCGACAGTCTGATCACTTGTAAAAAGGATGATGGCAGCTATGAAATTGTCGTGCGCGGTGACTTTACTGATTTAAATAAAATAAAAGAAAGCCTTGAAGAAAAAGGCTTTACGATTGCTCATATGGTGCAGATCGGGCAAGATAAATGATAATAATAACGAAAACAATTATCAATTAAAAATTATTATGGAAATCTCTTTACACACTTAGTGCGGCATGCTAATATAATCTTAGGAACAAGCCGACGCAAGTCGGCCGGGCATATTGCAGCAGGAAGACCTGTGGGACCATTGAATGGTGCTCACAGGTTTTTCTGTATCCGGAAAAATCAAAAAAGAGCCGTTCTAGGAGGGTTTTATGGAACAGCAGAATACTATCTTGAAAAAACGCACAGCTTGGCTGTCGATAATGTCTAATTCAGCATTAGTCATATTGAAGCTTGTCGTTGGGCTTTATGTCGGTGCAGTCAGCTTGATTTCAGAAGCGATGCATTCAGGGGTAGATCTCATCGCGGCAGTCATCGCTTTTTGGGCCGTTCACAAGTCGGTTGTGCCGCCGGATCAGGAACATGATTACGGTCACGGGAAATATGAAAATTTGTCGGCAGCAATTGAGGCGCTATTGATTGTTTTTGCCGCTTTAGCAATTATTTATGAGGCAGTCGATAAGTTCAGCCATCGCATAGCGCCGCAGTTTTTGGAATATGGACTTGTGATTATGGGATTGTCGATCATCATCAATTTTTTTGTGGCGCGCAGGTTGATACGTGTGGCTCGTAAAACGGGATCTCAAGCGCTCGAAGCAGATGGACTACACTTGCAGGCCGATATCTGGACTTCGGTTGGCGTCATGTTAGGGCTGGCTGGTATGAAATTCTTGGGCTGGGTCTGGCTCGACCCGTTGGTGGCTGTTGTCGTTGCCGTGATTATTTTCAAGGCCGGTTACAAAATGGTCGTAGAGAGCGCCAAGGAATTGACGGATGCGAGCCTGCCGGCAGAAGATGAAGCCAGGATTGGTGAAATCATCGACCAGCATACCGCAGTAGCGGGCTATCATTGCCTGCGCACCCGCAGGTCAGGTGCTTATCGCTTGCTGGATGTCCACGTCCTTTTTGATAAAAAAATGCCGCTGGAGACCGTACATGATGTTTGTGATGAACTGGAAGAGGAAATCAAGCAGGTATTTGGTTCGTTTGATGTTTTGATCCATGCGGAACCATCAGATCATGAACCCGAAAACAAACGCATGCAGTACGAAAAATCGCAAGGCATGCAGCGGGAAAAACTATAAAATAAAAAACAGGGCCGCAGCCGAAGAATGTACTGGCCCCCATAAGTTAGACCTAGAATTAGTTTAACTTATGGGGGCCAGTACAGCTGCAGCCCTGTTTTATTTGAGCTGATATAAATTTGGCTTGCGATCTGCGAAGACATTCATGTTGTCGCGGATCTGCTTTAATATCCCAAGCTTGAGCTTAGCATCGAGAATTGTTTCTTCTTCGCCAGCTTGGGCGAGGATTTCGCCCCATGGGTCGATGATCATCGAGTTGCCGCCGAGCTGGAAGGAGCCGAATGTGCCGCTGCCATTGTTGGCGACGATGAAAATTTGGTTTTCGATAGCTCGGGCACGATTGAGGGCTTGCCAGTGCATGAGCCTGGATGCTGGCCAAGCCGCTGGGATGAAGAGCACATCGATTTTTTCTAAGGCCAGCAAGCGGATGAGTTCGCAAAACCGTAAATCGTAACAGATTACCGTTGCACATTTGATGCCGTCGAGAACATAACTTATAATAGCGTCACCTGGAGTGAAGTCCTGATCTTCGCCTTCAGGTGAGAATAAATGTATTTTATGGTAGGTAGAAATGAGGCATCCGTCACGGTCAAAGACATAGCTGGTGTTGTAGACATGCTGTCCGATGCGGTTGGCAATCGATCCACCGACAATATTGACGCGATTTTCGCGGGCTAGCTGACTTAGGAGTTTTCGGGTTTCTGTACCATCTAAGTCAGCATATTCACTGACTGGTTTTGGGTAGAAGCCTATATTCCACATTTCAGGCAGCAAAATAACGTCGGGATTTTTAAGCATGGCATCGGCGAATAAACGGCGCAGCGTGTGTTTATTTGCCTCGAAATCACCGAGCTGTAGATGCATTTGTAACAGAGAGACTTTCATTGAGAACACCTCATATCTAGATAATATATTTTATCAAGTAGAATAGCTTTTCAAGAGCATGTATTTTGTATAGAATAAGAGGAGACAATAATAAGGTTGGTGAAGACGATGGAACGGATACAATACGATGTCGGAGATATAGTAAAAATGAAAAAAACGCACCCTTGCGGCAGTGATCTTTGGGAAATTTTGCGCACGGGTATGGACTTTGGCCTCAAATGTCGGGGGTGTGGGCGATTTGTCATGCTGCCCCGAACAAAGTTTGAAAAAATGGCGAAAGCAATCGTTGAAAAGCATCCGCCGCAGATATGACCAAAGCTCTATTTTTTATTATAGCATGGATGGAATCATAAAATGGAGGATTTCTTCGGGCAATCAGCAAAAAATACCGCGATTTTGATACGAAATATTTATAGATTCATGCTTTTTACGAATTGATTTTAATGGAAATGCATCAAAACAGGCTTTTTTCAGGCATGCGTTTTTGAGAAAATAAACAAGATGAATTTCAACATAAAAGATGTATATTCATTTGTGAAAAAGGTCGAATTTGCTGGTTTGACAGGGCGATAAGCATCGCATATAATTACCCCATAAGATGAAAACAGAATTTTAAGGGATACGGGACTGGCGGAAAAAGTGGGGAACCACGGGGAACTGTATCTGATATATGCCGGCCGCCTGGGCAAAGGGAACAATTGCTCAGGCGGCTTTTTGTCGTTTGCAGCAAAGCGCTGAGGAGGAACGCAAAACATAGATTTCATCTTTTTTATTATTACCTGGTGACAATGAATATTCTCAATGATATCATTGCTTTTATTATGATTTTTAAATATTTTTATGACAAGGTATTAAAACTTATTCATAATACCTTGATTTAAATTATTCGAGGACATATAATAAGCATTGTAAGCACGGCCATTTGTTTGCTTTAGAGAATGGACAAATGGTAAAGGGCAGTCAATGGGTAATTGAAGCGGGCGTCTTGCGTGAACGTTTTTACAGAATTGTTACTGGGATTGTGCTTATTTAAAAGGTCTAAGTTTTGAGGAGGTTGTTCAAATGACAAATTGGCAAGGATTCAAACAAGGGAATTGGCAGAATGAAATCGATGTGAGAGATTTCATTCAGATAAATTATATGCCTTATGCAGGGGATGAAAGCTTTTTAGCGGGGCCTTCTGTTAAGACAAAAGCTGTATGGGAAAAATGCACGGAACTTTTGGCCGCAGAAAACAAAAAAGGCGGTGTGCTTGATGTTGATACGGAAGTTGTCTCAACGACGCTTTCGCATAAACCGGGATATATCGATCAGCAAAATGAAGTGATCTTTGGGTTGCAGACAGAAGCTCCGCTTCGTCGCGGCGTAGTCGTCAATGGCGGACTGCGTATGGCTCAGCAGGCTTGCGAGGAATATGGGTATAAACTAAATCCAGAAATCGAAAAAATATACAGCGAAAATGTGACAACGCATAATGAAGCTGTTTTCAGCTTGTACACGCCGGAGATGAGACGGGCGAGATCGCTCGGGCTTTTGACTGGTTTGCCAGATGCATATGGCCGCGGCCGTATCATTGGCGATTATCGCCGCATCGCTCTTTATGGAATCGATGCTTTAGTTGATGCCAAGAAAAAGGATAAAGAAAAGATATTTGGTGACCCGATGACGGAGGAAACCCTTCGGAGCCGTGATGAAATTTCCAAGCAGATCCAGGCACTCAAAGATATCAAAGAAATGGCAGCTGCTTATGGCTTTGATATTGGCGCTCCGGCAAAGGATGCTCGAGAAGCGGCGCAGTGGATATATTTTGGCTATCTTGCAGCAATCAAGGAACAAAACGGAGCGGCGATGTCCATCGGGCGCATCTCGACATTCCTCGATATCTATATCGTCCGCGATATGGAAAACGGCCAGCTCACGGAAGCTGGAGCGCAGGAAATCATGGACCAGCTCGTCATCAAGCTTCGTTTGGCCCGCATGCTGCGCACGCCAGAGTATAATGAGCTCTTTGCCGGCGATCCGCTTTGGGTTACCGAATCAATCGGCGGCATGGGCGAAGATGGCCGCTCTTTGGTCACCAAGAATTCCTTCCGCGTCTTGCATACGCTTTACAATCTAGGTCCGGCACCAGAGCCGAATTTGACGGTTCTTTGGTCGGAACGTCTGCCGGAAGGCTTCAAGAAATTTACGGCGAAAGCATCGATTAAGACCAGTGCGATCCAATATGAAAACGATGAAGTCATGCGTCCGGTCTATGGTGATGACTATGGCATCACTTGCTGCGTTTCAGCAATGAAGCTTGGCAAAATGATGCAGCTTTTTGGCGCACGGGCCAATTTGGCAAAATCCTTATTGCTTTCGATAAATGGCGGCAAGGATGAAAAAACCGATAAACAGCTCGCGCCACAAATGGATTTGCCGCAGGGCGAATATCTCGATTATGCCGAAGTTCGAGCAAAATACTCTGAGGTATTAGCTTGGCTGGCAGGGCTTTATGTCAATACGATGAATGCAATCCATTATTCGCATGATCGCCATGCTTATGAAGCAGGGCAAATGGCCCTTCATGACAGCCAGGTCGATCGCCTTATGGCTTTTGGCGTAGCGGGACTTTCGGTAGCCGTC
Organism: uncultured Selenomonadaceae bacterium; assembly: GCA_965363355.1. Lineage (GTDB taxonomy): Bacteria > Bacillota > Negativicutes > Selenomonadales > Selenomonadaceae > CBDTTM01. The sequence goes on from CBDTTM010000022.1 coordinate 4,932, forward strand.
GACTCTTTGAGTGCAATCAAATACGCTAAGGTGAAGCCTCTGCGAAATGAAGCAGGCGTAGCTACGGACTTTGCTGTTGAGGGGGATTTCCCGAAATACGGCAACAATGATCCGCGTGTCGATTCTTTGGCAAAAGAACTCACACATGAGTTCATCACCGAGCTTCGCAAACATTCGGCTTATCGCAATGCTACGCATACCTTGTCGATTTTGACGATTACTTCCAATGTAATGTATGGCAAGAAGACAGGAACGACACCGGATGGCCGCAAAGAAGGCGAACCTTTGGCGCCAGGTGCAAATCCGATGCACGGACGTGACAGCCATGGCGCTTTGGCGGCGATGAAATCCGTGGCAAACATCTCGTATGATGATTGCCGTGATGGTATTTCCTATACCTTCTCCATCGTGCCAGGTGCGCTTGGCAAAACAGAAGAAGCTCGGGTCAATAACTTGACGGCGCTTTTGGATGGCTATTCTAAATGCAAGGCACATCACATCAATATCAATGTTTTTGACCGGGAACTCTTGGTTGCGGCAATGAAAGAACCAGAAAACTATCCACAGTTGACGATTCGTGTCTCGGGCTATGCCGTAAATTTCGTCAAGCTCAGTCATGCCCATCAATTGGAAGTCATTAGCCGTACCTTCTATGAAGCTATCTGAGGTGATTTGAGATGAACGGGTACTACCATTCTAAGGAGACCTTTGGAACAGTCGATGGTCCTGGCATTCGCTATGTGCTATTTTTGAGCGGTTGTACGCTTGGCTGCGCTTTTTGCCATAATCCCGATACCTGGGAACGCAGTGAACAAACGATTACGCCGCAAGAAGTAGTTGAAGAAGTCGAGCAATACCGCAGTTTTTATGATGCTTCAGGGGGAGGCATCACCATAAGCGGCGGCGAGCCCTTGCTTCAGCCTGATTTTGTCGCCGAAGTTTTTCAGCTTTGTCACGAAGCGGGGCTTTCTACAGTCCTTGACACAGCCGGCTATTGTTCGGCAGAAGCTTTGCTCAAGGTACTGCCTTATACGGATCAGGTATTGTTTTCATTAAAAGCCGCGAGCGTGAACTTGCACAAGGAACTCACTGCCGCCGACACGAACGAGACGATTTTGCGAAACCTTCGCTACATCAGCAGTCGGCGGCCTGTGACCTTGCGCTATGTCGTGATCCCGGGTATCAGCGACAGCGATACGGAAATTGCCGGATTGATCTCTTTGGTATCTTCTTTGGCTGGTATTGACCTGCAAGTCGATTTGCTCGCATATCATCTGATGGGGGCCTATAAATGGAAAGAACTTGGGCTTTCGTATAAGCTCGAGGGCGTTTTACCGGCGAAACCGTCGGATGTAGATCGAGTAAAAGATAAATTGCGCAAGGCTGGCATCAAATTGGCTTTTGAAAAATAAAATGTTGGAGAAGCGAACTGACGGCAGTGAAGAATTGCTAGCCAGTTCGCTTTTTTATTTGACCTTAGTTGGCAGTATTTTCTAAATTTTTTAATATTATGCTTGAAATGTGATTTTTGTTGGTATATACTAGAATTAAATTATGTGATTTGGTGAATTTGTGTGGATTGTTCTGTGATGTGGCTTTTGTTAATATGTGAAAACATCCACGAATAAGATTTATCGAAACATATAGTTTGATTACATAACTGAAAATCTGGAGGGAATCAGCATGGCAAACAGGATCATTTTAAACGAAACATCTTATTTTGGACCAGGGTCAATCACTTCACTGGTACCAGAACTGCAAGGACGCGGGTTAAAAAATATCATGGTTGTAACCGACAAGGATTTGATTAAATTCAATGTGGCTACGAAAGTCACTGCCTTGTTCGATAAAGAAAAAGTTTCGTATCAGATTTACGATAAAATCAAGGCGAATCCTACGATCACAAACGTGCAAGAGGGTGTTGCTTTCTGCAAAGAGATGGCAGCAGATGCCATTGTCGCCATTGGCGGCGGCTCGGCGATTGATACGAGCAAAGCGATTGCCATCATCATGACCAATCCCGAATTTGCCGATGTTCGCAGCCTTGAAGGTTGTGCGTTGACTAAGCACAAGGCGTTGCCATTAGTTGCTATTTCTACGACTTCCGGTACAGCTGCTGAAGTTACGATCAATTATGTCATTACAGATGAAGAGAAACATCGTAAATTCGTCTGCGTCGACCCGCATGATATTCCGGTCATTGCCATCGTCGATTCGGAAATGTCGGCGTCGATGCCAGCTAAACTTTGTGCAGCTACTGGTATGGATGCACTTGTTCATGCGATTGAAGGCTATATAACCAAAGGTGCCTGGGAACTTACGGACATGATGCACATCAAGGCCATTGAAATCATTTCGCGGTCTTTGCGTTCTTCGGTCAAAGGAGAAGCAAAGGGCAGAGAAGATATGGCTCTTGGTCAGTATATCGCCGGCATGGGCTTTTCCAATGTAGGGCTTGGCATCGTCCACGCTATGGCGCATCCGCTCAGTGCGCTATATGATACGCCGCATGGCGTAGCGTGTGCGATTCTCTTGGCTCCGGTGCTCAAGTTCAATGCAGAGGCTACTGGGGAGCGTTATCGTGAAATTGCCAGAGCCATGGGCGTCGCCGATGTGGATGCGATGGCAGCAGATGCTTTCCGTCAGGCGGCAATCGGCGCGGTTGAACAGCTTAGCCAGGATGTCGGCATTCCGCAAAAGCTATCTGAACTTGGAGTCAAGGAAGCGGATATCAAGTTCCTTGCCGAATCAGCGGTCGCAGACGCGTGTGCGCCGGGCAATCCTCGGGATGCTTCGCTTGAAGAAATCATGGCAATCTACAAATCCATTTTGTAAAAGAAAAAACACGAGGTCAGCACTCTTTGCTTAATGGGTGCTGACCTTTTTAGTTGTATGGCATGAATATTGGAATGATTTTGCAGGGAAAACCTGGAGAAGACAGAATAGTAATACTGATGAGATATTTATGGATGGATATCAAATAAACAAAAGGAAAAGGCTTTTTATGAAAATTTTTTTACTTTTTCTCAATGCAGTCATGTTTGTTACGCCCTTTGCCGAACTGTTTGCTAATCACAGTTATGCTTTAGCAGCAGGTCTCTTTGTCATCGCTTTTTTGTCGGCGGCCGCACTGTTTTTTGCTGACCGATATCGGCAGAATTCGGGAAAAGAGGCTTATGAAACGAGATTGAAGCTCATTCAATCGATGACGATGGTCTGTGCTTTTATTTCACTGTATTGGCCGGATGATGCCTATTACAATGTCTCGTTGTTTGCTTGTCTGGTATTTCATTGTGTTTTAAAAAAATATACCAGCCAAAAGAAATAGTTTGGAGAAAAGGATGTGTGCTTTAATGGGAGACTCTAAGGTTTTAAACGCATTTACCCAAGTGGTACCGCTTCTGCCGGATTTATTGATGCATAAAGTGGGAATGGTGGTAGCGGATAGAGAGCAGTGGATTGCCGCTAATTCAATACCAGAAATTGCCCATCAGGTCGTCGTTGGTGAAAAAATCAAGCCTGGAGCAGCTGTGTCGATTGCAATGCGTGAAAAACGTCGTGTAGTTGTTCAAGTAGATAAAAATGTATATGGAATTTCGTATGTGGCTGTCAGCATGCCGCTGATGGAAAATGGCGAAATAGTCGGTGCGGTAGCAATACATGAATCACTGGAAGAACAAGAAGTTCTCCAGAGTACCGCGGTGAATTTATCGGGATCGGTCAAAGAGTTGACAGCAGCGATGGAATCGATTGCCGCCAAAGCAGAAGAGCTCGCGACGCGAGGCAGCAATTTGCAGGCCGCAGCGGATGATGCCAATAAGCAGGTAGCTCAAACCGATACGGTCATTCACTTCATTAAGTCGGTTGCCGCGCAGACGAATATGCTCGGGCTCAATGCGGCAATTGAGGCAGCCAGAGTCGGCGAACAAGGACGCGGTTTCAGCGTCGTTGCCGAAGAAGTCCGAAAACTTGCAGAAAATAGTGCTGAATCAGCAGAAAAGATAACGCAAACATTGACGCAGATCCGTGATTCGATTGCCCAGATCAACAGCGAAATCATCAAGATATCTGAGGTCAATGTTGAACAGGCCGGCATTATTAAAGAAATTTCCGAACATAGCCGAGACCTGAATGTCATCTCAAAAAATGTTGAACATATGGTGGAAAAGCTTGGACAGGAAAAGTAATACATAGGTATACTCCCTAGACTGGCAGCGTGTTGTATTTTGATTTTAAAGAGCCTGAAAAGGCTCTTTTTCACTTGGCTGAAGATTTATTAGGAGAAGACGTAAAGGAAGCGCATTCATATTGTAGATGAAGGGATGATATGTTAATGAAAAGGCGTACATTCATTTTTCGCAGTTTGGCAAGCTTGGCTTTGTTGCTGGGCCTTGAGCAATATGTTCAATATAAGGGATGGTTCTTGTCTGGCGGCTATGGCGCAATGAAAGACAGGAAAGTGAATCGTGAGTATTATCGTATCCTTGTTCTAGGCGATCCACATCTGCCAGTTCGGGAACGAGAGACAAAAGATATTGCGATGAGGCAAAGGATTATTCAGGCAAAAGAAGAAGTAATAAAAGATATAAATGACTGGCAAGACGTTTGGAAAGTTGCTGTTGTGGGTGATATCGCCGCGCAGTTTGGAACTAAAGCGGAATACAGCGCTGCAAAAGCCTATTTGGCAAAAATAGAGAAACCGCTGGCGATTGTCACGGGGAATCATGATTATATGTACGCGGATGGATTTTCGCCTTCAGGCCATTTCATCAAAGCGGATCGAGATTTGCGAGCGAAAAAACTGCAACAGTTTAAAGCGGAGTTTTCGTTGTCGTCGCTTTATTACAGCTATGAGGCAGGACCATATCATTTGATCTTTTTGTCGCCGGATTCTCTCGATACACCGCATTTGACACAAATGAGCGCAGAACAACTCGCCTGGCTTGAACAGGATTTGCATGAACATCGGGCAGAACCTACGGTGATTTTTTTTCATGCACCGCTGGAAGGTACGCTGCGGTCTTATAATAAAATGGTCAATCAGCCAGATTTTATTGCCCAGCCGGCAGGGCCCTTGGATTCTTTGCTTCGAGTGAATCAGCAAATCAAGTTGTGGGTTTCCGGGCATACGCATACTCCGGCAACGAATCCGAGTTATGCGGACCGAAGCATAAATACCTATAAAGATACTGGAATCCTGGTAATACACAATGCCGATATGGACAGAGTGAAGATTTGGACGAACTCCATCTATCTTTATTCGGATAAGATTGTTGTACGGACATTCAATCATGCAGATAAATGCTGGGACGATTCTTTGCAGCGGAGCCTTTTGCTTGCTGATGTTTAGTTCAGGTGAAGCTTGTGTGGCCTAGGGGTGACGCATTTGACCGGGGATAAAGCTTGCAATTGGGCAAGGTATCATCTAAAATAATCTATGTATGTTTAAATTTCGTATAACGCTATTAAATAAGGATAGGTGGAATAGAATTGAGTAATTTTGAAGTAGGAATCGTTGGCTTGCCAAACGTCGGCAAGAGCACATTGTTTAATGCAATCACCAAGGCTGGAGCAGAGGCGGCAAACTATCCGTTCTGCACAATTGAGCCGAATGTTGGCGTTGTCGATGTCCCGGATGCGAGACTTCAGGTTTTGGCAGATATCTATAAATCAAAGAAAATATTGCCGGCATCCGTTCGCTTTGTCGATATTGCCGGTTTGGTAAAGGGCGCAGCGCAGGGCGAAGGTCTTGGCAATAAATTTCTGTCACATATTCGTCAGGTCGATGCTGTCGCCAATGTCGTACGCTGCTTTGTCGATGCGAATATCACGCATGTGGAAGGTTCAATCGATCCTTTGCGCGATATTGAAATCATCAATACAGAGCTTTGCCTTGCTGACTTGGAAACACTTGATAAACGGTTGGAACGTTTGGTCAAATTGTCTAAAAGCGGCAATAAAGAAGCCCGGGCTGAAGAAGCCTTGCTTGTCCGGATCAAAGAAGTCCTTGAACAGGCGCAGCCAGCTCGCCGCGTTGAAATGACACCGGAAGAGCGCGAAATCATCCGCGATCTCAATTTGTTGACGCTTAAACCAGCTTTGTTCATTGCCAACGTAGCTGAAGATGAAGTTGCAACTGCGGATGCAGAGAATGAATACGTTCAGCGCGTAAAGGCTTATGCCAAAGATGAAGGCGCTGAAGTCGTCGTTATTTCAGCGAAAGTCGAAGCAGAAATCGCTGAGCTCGATGGGGACGATGCAACGATGTTTCTTGAAGAACTTGGACTGGAAGAATCCGGTTTGGACAAACTTATCAAAGCGGCTTTCAAACTTTTAGGCTTGTTGACGTTCTTGACGGCTGGGCCGGAAGAATGCCGTGCTTGGACGATTACGGAAGGCACAAAAGCGCCGCAGGCAGCTGGCAAGATCCATTCGGATATCGAACGTGGTTTCATCCGGGCGGAAATTGTGTCCTATGATGACTTGGTCGCTGCTGGCAGTACGGTTGCCGCTAGGGAAAAAGGACAGGTTCGCCTCGAAGGAAAAGAATATGTAATGCATGACGGTGATGTGACGTATTTCCGTTTTAATGTATAAAGAAGTATAAAAACGGACCATCTGATCGTTTGCAGGCATTGCGGCGAAAGGGTGGTCTTTTTTGTATAAGCAAGGTTTTGTAAAGTTTTTCGTCTGCTTTACCAATGCTTGTTGTATAATGAGATTATATGGGGAAGGGGACATAACCTATGACGCAGAGTCGCTGGATTTTATTGTCAGTGCTGTTGATTTCATTTTTGGGCCCGTTTATGGGAAGTTCGATCAATATGGCAATTCCAGCGATGGCACTTGAGTTTTCACTGCCGGCGGAGCAGCTTAGCTGGGTGGTCACCGTCTATCTCGTCGGCTCGGCTTCTGTGCTGCTTCCTTTTGGCAAATTAGCCGATATTGTCGGGCGCAAGCGCATGTTTCGCCTTGGATTATGGGCGGTTTTGGCGACGACAGTCGGTAGTGGTTTTGCGGCGAATGTGAATCTGCTTATTTTTTGGCGTCTGCTGCAGGGGATTTCGTTGTCGATGATTTTCAGCACCTCGATGGCAATGCTGGTATCTTCGCATAAACCTTCGGAACGAGGCCGGGTTATTGGGCTTTCTGCAGCCGCAACCTATATTGGCCTTTCCACAGGTCCGGTGCTGGGGGGGCTTATCACCGAACATCTGGGGTGGCGGCCGATTTTTTTCCTCACGGCAGTCGGGCTCTTTCTGAGCATCATCGCGGTGAACAAGGTTGAAGATGAGTGGTATGGAGAAAAAGAAGAAAAGCTCGACCTTTTAGGCAGCTTTCTTTATTTTGCCGGCAGCGTCATGACGTTGTATGGTTTATCCGCTAGTGCAGACCATGCCGGTGCAAAATACATTTTGGCGGCAGGTGTAGTTTCCTTTATTTTGTTTCTTGGGCAGCAAAGATTCGTTAAACATCCCTTGGTTGATTGGCAGCTCTTTCGCAGCGGTATTTTTGCCTTATCGAATCTGGCGGCGATGATCCATTATAGCTCCACCTTTGCCTTGGGATTTTTACTTTCCCTTTATTTGCAATTGATTCGGGGTTTTGATGCATCTTCTGCGGGGCTGTTTTTGCTTCTCCAGCCGGCGATGATGGCACTCTTTTCGCCCTTGGCGGGGACTCTTTCCGACAAAGTACAGCCTCGTTTGGTTGCGAGCCTCGGAATGGGGATGACAGCTGTAGGATTGTTTTTGTGCTCTTTTTTGCAGGCGGATACCTCTTTGGGGTTCTTGGCGGGGACGCTGCTCTTCATCGGCGTTGGCTTTGCGTTTTTTTCTTCACCCAATAGCAATGCAATTATGGGTGCGGTAGAGCCCAAGCATTATGGCGTTGCGGCAGCTGTTCTATCGGTAATGCGCATCGTCGGGCAAGCACTCAGTATGGCGGTCGTGACAGTTCTGCTCACGGTTTATGCCGCAGATGTATTGTCACCTTTTTATTTACCCTCTTTAATAGAGGCATTTCATAAGATATTCATCGTACTTGCGTCTGGATGCACTTTAGGTGTTTTCATATCGCTGGGCCGAGGCAAAAGAAAAGCTTGAAATCAGGCAGCGGAGGTAACTGATTATGACAAAATTACAGTTTTACCGTGACCCCAATTTGGATTTTTATGAAATAAAAAATGGTGTGGAGGGGATTCCAGCAGAAAAACCGCATTGCCATGCGGGGGCGGCTGTTGGGATGATTGAACGAGGCAAAAGCATGGTGCGTTGTCAACAGCAAGAGTTTCTCGTCGAGGCCGATCATATCGTTGTTTTCCCAGCAGAAGTCATGCATAAGTGCAGCCCGCAAGATATCGAGCAGTGGAAATTCAAAATGCTTTATGTCGAAAATAACTGGCTAGAGAGCGTTTTTGGTGAAGAGCTCACAATTAAGGTCGCGGTCAAACGGTTATCTCCCATGGGGATGAAATCGATTCATGAAGCGTTTGTCTTTCTTGAGACGGACTCCGATCCGCTGGAAAAAGAAACAGCCTTGATTTTGCTGCTGAGCCAAGTCTTTGCCATGACCGATATTGCGGTCTACGAAAAGGAACCAGTCGAAAATGAAGCGGCAGAAACCCTTAAAGCCTATCTTGAAGACCACTACTGGGAAAATATCAGCCTTGAACAAATGGCGCAAATTGTAAACTTGACGAAGTACCATTTGATTCGTATCTTTCAACGCAGTTATGATATGCCACCGCATGCCTATATGACGCAACTGCGGCTCAGTCAGGCGAAAGAGATGCTCAAAGATGGCATGGACATCAGTACCGTTGCGATATCTTTGGGCTTTTATGACCAAAGCCATTTTTCGCATGTGTTCAAAGAATATGTCGGTGTAACGCCTCTGGCTTATCAAAAGGCAGATTGAGCAATTTTTTACAAGAGTCCAGCCGCTGGTTTTGCTATACTATAGCAAATGCCAGGAAAGAAGGTTTGAAAATGGACACAAGTAAAAAATGTATCGCGGTCATCGATAAAAAATTGCCGCTTGGCCTGATTGCCAATACGGCGGCAATCCTTGGCTGCACGCTGGGGAAAACTGTGCCGGAAATTATCGGCGAAGACATCAAAGATCGCGAGGGAATGAACCAACGCGGGATCATCAATATTCCTCTGCCGATCTTGACCGCGGAGAAAGATCGGATTCGGGAGCTTTACCAGATCGTTCAGGATGAATATACAGATGAAATCGAAATGATCAGTTTCAATAAAGTTGCGCAGGGTTGTAAGGACTATGAAGACTATAAGGAAAAAATGGCAGCTCTTGATGGCGAAAAGCTTGATTATCTTGGAATTTGCCTTTATGGCGAGAAAAAATCGATCAATCATCTTACCGGGAATTTGCCGACCTTGAAATGAAAAATGCACATATTTTGCTTTGTTAGCAGAATATGTGCACTTTTTTGCGCTGTTTATTTTTTATCGGGGCGGATTTCGGTATCATAGTTGCGCCCTTGGTTCATTCGTGACCGCGCAGCATCAAAAGCTGGATTGACAATGCTTTTTGCTGGATCGTATTCCATCGTTTTTATATCGGTCAGGTCCAAAATCGTGTGAATGATGTCATCGGTCATATATGGACGATTTACCGCGGCTTGGATGGCAGCCCATTTTTCGGGATGTTTTGCTTTGAAAGAATCGGAGGCCCAAATGATCAAGGGGACTTCAAGCATATAGCGGTTCGGATTTTCCTCTACGTGACCGGCGAGTTCACTGTCGTCGTAGACGGTTTCCCCGTGGTCTGGCAAGTAGATGACCAGAGACTCTGAATCACGGAATTTGTCGAAGATGGAGCTTACGATGTAGTCATTGTAATAGAGGGCATTGGCATATTGTGCCAAGACCAGTTTCTTTTCATCGCTGACATCACGCGTGATGTCTTGTGGCCCAAATTTGGCAAAACTGTATGGGTAGCGGCTGTAATAAGCGCCGTGTCCTCCCATCAGATGGAGGACGTAGAAGTTTTTGGCAGCGCTTTGCTGTTTGGCTTTATCGATCATCGGGAAGAGTTCTTCATCAAGGCTGCCAAAATCTTCTCTCGAGTCACGCATGCGCGTGAATTCATGGACGTTGCTGCGCTTGGCAAAGAGCTCGGCGACATTGCCCCAGATGCCAAAGCTCTCTTGATTCGAGAGCCAGTGCGTTTTATAGCCAGCGGCTTGCATGACATCAATCAAATTGTGATAGTCGTACCATTCGTTAGGGGATTCATAATCGCAAAAGGTGAAGAGCACCTTAAGGCTGGCAATCGTCGTTGAATGGGGGCTGATTACATCGTGAAAGACGGCGATTTCCTTTTTTGCATCGAGTTCATCGAGATTTGGCGTATTTGGCAGATTGTAGCCATAAAGATGCATGTAGCCGCGATTCGTCGATTCACCGAGAATGAAGACGACATTTGGTGTCTGGCTGTTGTTTTCCTTCAAATCGATGTCAGCACTGACCTTGTTTTCAAGCTCTTGATAAGCTTCGATGTTGCGACGGGCGGTTTGGGCCGCCATATAGACGCGCAGGGCCGGTAAATCAAGTGTCTCGGCAAAAAACAGCGGTTCGTAGGCGGTGACGAGACGAATGCTCGCGATAATGCTGCAACCGAGTGCTAGTAAAATCAGTCTGGTTTGACGCTTGCGGCTAAGGCGCAGCCGTTTTAACAGGCGATATTTTTTACAGCTCCAAAATAAAGCGATGACAAAGGCGAGCAGAAATAAGCCTTTGACGCCGATATACATCTTTAAAAATTCGTTGGCTTCGCGTGGGTTGCTTTCAAGAATGGCGTTGATGATGCCAGTGCCGATCAATGTATTGTAGTTGTAGATAGCAAAGCATTCCAGCAGGAAAAAAACCAAGCTGCCGGTAAGTAAAATCGCTTTGAGCAATTGCCGGAAGTGGCGGTGCCGAATAAGCGATAATAAAAGCGTGAGCAAAAAGCTCCCTAGGAAAATGGTGAAACCGTAAATGAAGCTTACCTCAAATTGCCCATTATGTAATAAAGACCAAGAAATGGTTATATAATTTGTTAAAAAAATGGCGAAAATGAAAAGAAAATTATGCTCAAAAAATTGTTGGAGATGGCTTGAAATCCGTAGAATCTGTGTTTTTTTGCTGCGCATCATCAAAACTCCGCTTCTATTGTTAGATATAACTAAGCCGAATACAATTGGCTTAGACTATATTACTATAGTCGCAATAGCGGGATTTTTCAATGATTTTTTATCGAAAAGAATCGTTGGTTCAAAAAAAGGATTGTGCCGAAGCACAATCCTTTAGGTTCAACTATTTTGTTTTGACGGTTCGTAGACATTTTCCTCTACGACAGGGCGTTTATGGATGCCGAAAGCAAAATAACATATGCTCACGATAACACAGAAGCCGAGTCCGACTAAGAGGGATACCTGCGTGTCACTATTGAAGGACATGCCGACAAGGACCAAGAGCAAGAAGATGACGACAGCGTAATTTGCATAAGGGAAAAGTGGTGATTTGAAAGGATGATCATCCATTTTTGCTCCCCATTTTTTCCGAAATCTTGGCTGGCTGATACAGAGGACGAACCAAGGAATCATTGCCGGCAAGATACTGGCGCTGTAGATGTAAACGAATAACTTGGAATCTGGATACATATAATTGAGGAAAACCCCAATCAGAAGGCAAGCAAGCGTAATTTTCAACGCATTGGTCGGAACGCCTTCTTTAGAAACCTTGCCGAGAAATTTCGGCGCCTGGCCATTTTGTGCCAGCGTATAAAGCATGCGGCCGCAGCTGTAAATTCCGCTGTTGCAGCCAGACATTGCAGCTGTGAGAACGACAAAATTGATGATGCCGGCTGCCGCTGCGATGCCGATTTTGGAGAAAGTCAGAACGAATGGGCTACCAATCGATCCGATTTGGTCCCAGGGGTAAAGAGTTACGATGACGAAAATGGCGCCGATGTAGAAAATCAATATGCGCCAAATGATGTTTTTGGTAGCTTTTTGCAAAGTGTTTTGAGGGTCGTGAGCTTCACCGGCAGTGATGCCGACAAGTTCAACGCCCTGATAGGATGCCGTAACTAAACAGAGTGCAAAAAGGAATCCTTGCCAGCCACCGGCGAAGAAGCCGCCGTTTGCCGTCAGATTGCTAAGCCCGATAGCGACACCGTTGTTGCCCAATCCAAAGAAGATAAGGCCAAAGCCGATGACAAGCATCGCGGCAATCGTTACGACTTTGATCAAAGCAAACCAAAATTCAAATTCCCCGTAATACTTGACCGAAACGAGATTGGCACCGCTGACAATGGCAACGCCGATGAGTGCTGGAATCCATGATGGAAGATCCGGAAACCAAAAATTAAGATAAATGCCGATGGCGGTGATTTCAGACATTCCGACGGTAATCCACATGAACCAGTAACACCAAGTCGTGAGGTAACCAGCCCATGGACCGATATATTTATTGGCATAGGTGGCAAAAGAACCGGTGACAGGTTCGAGGTAAAGCATTTCTCCCATGATACGCATAACTAGGAACATGACGATGCCGGCTAAAGCATACGCTAATAAGACCGATGGTCCAGCCCATTTTATGGTACTTGCGGATCCCATGAATAAACCGACACCGATGGTTCCTCCCAAAGCAATTAATTCAATATGGCGGGCTTTCAAGCCGCGCTGTAATTCTTTTTGTTCCAAGAAAAAAACTCCTCTCTCAAAGTACAAGTATTAGTTTAAACGATATTTTCAGCAAAAACAATAGTCCACTATGCGCTTTTTTAGGCACAAATTAAGGCTGTAGTACGCATGTGGAGGACAAAGACACACATGGCTTATTATGTGTTTTCGCATTTTATGTAAACAACAAAAAAATCAAATGAATAGGGCGGCAAAGACAAAAGAATTTTACATGTTTACACTATTGGAGAGTAAATCATAAGGTGTTCTTGCTTAGAGGACATAGATGCGATAAAAATTTTCTCGCTTAGTAAAATTTTATTCGTAAATAGCGATGTTTGGACGTTGGAGAAGAGATTTGTAAAGAAAAAATGAGGAAGCAGCCGAATAATAAGACTTGTCATGTTGTAAAAAAAGATGGCCTATTATATAATGGTGGAATTATCGATCCGGGCATTTTAGGTGATGATAAAAGGGTCCATTCTTAGGGAAAACGAGGCGAATATGATGAAAAAAATTATTGGTATCGGCGGCAGCTTGATGTTTGATGAAGGCGGAATGTTTCCGGGGTATGCGAGATCTTATGTAAACAATGATTATGTTGCGGCGGTTCTGGCAGCAGGCGGGATTCCGCTAATCATTCCGGTCAACACGGATAAAGATGTAGTCGACGCTCAGCTCGGCTTGGTTGATGGCTTGATCCTTTCGGGCGGCTATGATGTAAATCCACTTGTTTTTGGTGAAGAACCACATAGGCTTTTAGGGACGACACTCGACGACAGAGATACCTTTGATACGATGCTCATCAAAGGCGCGTTGGCAGCAGGCAAGCCTATTTTAGGGATTTGTCGCGGCGTACAGATACTCAATGCAGTTTGCGGGGGGACATTGTATCAGGACTGCTCGCTGGCAGAAAACTCCGATGTAAAGCATTGGCAGGGGAATCAACCGACGCATCGCACGCATACGATATGGATTGAAAAAGAATCCGTGCTGCATGATATCTTTGGTGATACAACGACCGTAAATTCCTTTCATCATATGGCACTAAAGGATATAGCTCCAGGTTTTAAAGTTATTGCGCGGGCTCAAGATGGCATCGTTGAAGCCTTTGAAAAAGAAGAAGGCTCGTTTGTCCTTGGCGTCCAGTTCCATCCGGAAATGATGTACAGGGATGAAGATATGCTCAAGTTGTTTAAAATATTCATAGAAAAAGCGGAGGCGGGAAAATCATGAGCAGTAATAAATTTGGCTTTTGGAGCATTGTCTTGCTCGGAATAAATGCGATTATCGGATCGGGGATTTTCCTGTTGCCAAACAAAGCCTATGCGCTTTCCGGGACGTTTTCCTTGGGCGTCATCGTATTTGACATGTTTTTGGCGATTTCGATGGCTTTGTGTTTTGCCGAACTAAGCGGTTTATTTAAGAAAAACGGCGGGCCGTATGTTTATGCCAAGGCAGCCTTTGGCAATTTTGTCGGTTTTGAAGTCGGTTTTATGAAGGCGGCAGTCAGCATCATCGCTTGGTCGGCTATGGCAAATGGTTTTGCCACGGCACTATCCGCCATATTTCCTGCAGTTGGTGATCCCTTTGCGAAAAATGCAGTCATTGTAATATTGATCGTGTTTTTGGCAATCATCAATATTATGGGGGTAAAGGCTTCGGAAATCGTAAATAACGTGGTGACCATCGGCAAGCTCCTGCCGTTGATTATTTTTGTCGCCATTGGTATTTTTTATGTTAACGGCGGCAACTTCGTTCCATTTTTGCCAGTGGAATCGTCGCAAGATCTCTCTTTTGGCGCAGCAGCCTTATTGATTTTCTATGCGTTCACCGGTTTTGAAGCCATTTCTACGGCGGCGGAAGATATGGATAATCCGCAGAAAAATTTGCCGCGAGCGATTATTTTGGTCATGTTCATCGTGTCGGCATTTTATCTTTTGATCCAGGCAGTCGCCATTGGTATTCTTGGGCCAGAGCTTGCCCACACAGATACACCGATTGCGACGGCAGCTGGACAATTCCTAGGGCCTGTCGGAGCAGTTCTGATTTCAGCGGGAACTTTGGTCTCGATTGGCGGCATCAACATCGCCTCGTCTTTTCTCACCCCGCGAAATCTTGTTGCGATTGCTGATGACAAGATGCTGCCGCCGGTATTTTCTCGGTATAACCGTTTTGGCACGCCATATGTTGCCATTATTTTTTCCGCAACCTTGGCAATCTTGATTGCGGTTTCCGGTTCGTTTACCCAGCTCGCGGCTATCAGTGTCGTTTCGCGTTTTACCCAGTATTTGCCGACCTGTTTGGCGGTCATTGTGTTGCGCCGTCGCCAGCCGGAAAACCACAGTTCATTGCGGCTCCCTTTTGGTCCGGTGATTCCGATTATTTCGGTTATTGTAAGCGTGTGGCTTCTCGTTCAATCCGATCCACAAAAGATCCTTATGGGACTTGGTGGCCTAGTCGTGGGCGTGCCGCTTTATTTTTGGATGAAAAAGCAATATTTGCATTAAGATAGGTAGGTAAAAATGCAGACAATATTTGATTTGTTGATTTTAAGTGTGACAGAGATCGTGTATCTGTTAGGAATATTGATTGTCGTCGGCTTTGCGCTCGGGGCTTTGGAGAATATCTCCAGTCGCTCGCTATATCAGGCTTTTGGCAAAAAAGGGTTGTTGTTAACGGCCTGTATCGGTACGCCGGTGCATGAAGCTGGCCACGCCTTGATGTGCCTCGTGTTCCAGCACAAGATTCTTGAAATAAAGTTTTTGGATTTGCAGGCAAAAGATCAGACGCTTGGCTATGTTCGGCATGCTTTCAATAAAAGCAGCCTTTACCAATGTGCCGGAACGTTTTTTATCAGCATGGGACCGATTTTTAGCGGCACTTTGGCGATTTTGTTCTTTATGTATCTTTTACAGCCGGGACTTTTCCAGACTTTGCAAAACGCCGTGGCGTTCATTCCGGCAGGAACTACGCTTGGGGATTTTGGCCATTGGTCAGTTTACTTCATTACCTTTTTGTATAAGGCGATTTGGGCAGGCTCATTTCTTTCCGGGCAGTTTTGGTTGTTTTTATTTTTCTCGATGTGCGTAGCCTCGCATATTGCCCTGAGTCCGGCGGACATCAAGGGCGCAGCCTACGGATTGGCTGTGATTTTCTGTGTGGTGATCATCGGAAATTTTATTGCGTACTTCCTCGATATTGAAACGCTTCCCTATGTTTTAGAATTGGCGAGGTTCAATATCTATATGTTGTCGGTCTTGTCAATCGTTCTAGGCTTTTCCGTTTTGACAGCCGTTTTGGCAGGCATAGCAAGTATCATTCGGCGCTCGATTTGAACGCGTTTGGATTGTGGTGAAGAGTGCAAAAGGGGGGCTGCTTTATGGAAATAATAACGAAACGACTGATTCTCTATCCCGTAGATATTACCCTGCTGGATGCGGCTATAGATGGCGTGGCTGCAGTAGAAAAGCTTGGCTATAAAAGCAGCGGTGAGTGGCCTGGCAAGGATTTTAAGGAAGCGATACCTTATTTTCGCAAAGAACTATTGCGTAAAGGCGGAACGCGAGGCTTTGATTCATGGATATTTGTCGATAAATCCAGCCGTGAAATCTTCGGCGGCATCGGTTTCATCGGCGAACCAGACCGCCGCGGCCGCGTTGAAATCGGTTTTGCGACCAATTCCAGCCAACAGCGAAAAGGCTATTGCTTTGAAGCTGCAACAGCCTTGCTTAACTGGGCAAAAGCCCAACCAGAGGTGAATTTGATTATAGCCTCTTGTGAAGCGGAAAACAAAGCTTCTGCTAGTTTACTCGAGAAACTCGGCTTTAGAGAAACCATTAGCTATGAAGGCCTTAGACATTGGCAGCATTTGGTTTAATTTGAAGGCATAACTTGGATAAAAGAAAAGTATTTACAAAATAGTAAATCCTATGCTAAAATAATACCTGTACTTAATAAGGGGTTATAGCTCAGTTGGTTAGAGTGCTTCGTTGACATCGAAGAGGTCACAGATTCGAGTTCTGTTAGCCCCACCAGTTTAATAA
>CBDTTM010000023.1:0-21661 GCA_965363355.1 uncultured Selenomonadaceae bacterium
GGTCAATGCATTCTATAACTTTAAAGATGATGCTTCTATCAATAAAGGACTCGTACGTGAAGTGGTCATTGCCTTAATCAAACTGTTGGCTCCATTTGCTCCGCATATGACAGAAGAGCTTTGGCTTGAAATCATTGGGGATGGCAGCGTCCATAAGGCTGCTTGGCCGGTTGTCGATGCGGCCGCTATGGTACAAGATGAAGTTGAGCTTGTACTGCAGATCAATGGCAAAGTGCGTGACAAGATCGTTGTCGCCGCTGCCTTGAGCCGCGATGACTTGCAGGAAGTTGCAATGCAGCAGCCAAAAGTTCAAAAACTTATTGAGGGTAAGCAGATTGTAAAAGTTATCTGTGTACCAGATAAGCTCGTCAATATCGTTGTAAAATAAATAAGTGATAAGCCCCAGCAAAGTTATTTTGCTGGGGCTTATGTTTTTTTACAGGAGATTTTTAAGCAGGAATCATGACAGCGATGTCAAAATATATCTTAAATCAGACAAATCAGATAAATTGGCAGTTGTGTCAGGAAAAAGCAAAGATACATCTTGGGGAATAAGGGGTGTTTTGGCATGGCAGAAAAATATGTTGTGAAAATTTGTAAAGTTGAACAGCTACAAAAGGGTATGCTTTTGGCAAAAACGATATATGATCCCGCTGAAAATATTCATATAACCGTAGGTACGGCCTTAGATGCTTCTTTGATTTTAAAACTGAAAGAGCGATTTAGAGAGGTTGAAATCTTTGAAGTCGGTGACAGCAGCACAAAAGCAATTCGTGATCCAAATGTTTTAGATACGGAATATGTGGGAAAATATCAGAGGATATATCTTCGTTTACAGGATATTTATGCACAAGCACGGCAGAAAAAGACCGTTGATATTGAAGCAATTGAAGATCTGATCGAGGCCGGTGGATTCATGCAGATGGTCGATGGTTTTAAAGCGATTACGCAGGTGCATAATATTCCGCGTGACAGTGATTATTTAGTGCATCATAGCATTCGCGTAGCGATTTTGCTTGGTGTTTTGGGACAATGGCTCAAAATGAACAAAGAACTGCTCAGAAACCTTGTTTTGACGGGGCTTTTATATGAAATTGGAAACACGCAGGTTGCACAAGAAATTCTTGATAAACCAAGGACTTTAAGAGATGAAGAAATAAAAAAAGTTCAACAGCACGCCATGCTGGGATTTGAGTTATTGCGGTATGGGAAATTAAAGGGGCAAGACGAGATTTTATTTGGAGTGCTGCAGCATCATGAAAGATTGGATGGTTCTGGTTATCCCGGTGGTATGCGCGAGGATAATATTTGTGAATTTGCCAGGATGATAGCGATTGCCGATACTTACGATGCGATGGCAGCACAAAAAATCTATTCGCAGCCGATGTCACCATTTGCGATATTCAATATTTTGGCAGATGATATTGCCGAAAAGAAACTGGATGCTAATTACGGAGTTTTATTTGTTGAGAATATGCGCCGGGCGCTTAATGGCAATTGGGTGTGTTTAAGCGATGACAGCGTTGCAAAGATCATCTATATCAATGAAAAAGATATGCGAGCGCAGCCTATTGTCCAAACAAAGAGTGGCGAATTCATCGATTTGAACAAGGATAAAGCGCTGTCTATTATAAGGCTTTTGACTGAGGACAAGGTCTAGAGCAAAATGATTTGAATTGTTTTTTGTGATAAAAATGATAGCGTACTTCCCCTTGAAAATTTTACATGGAGGCGAAAAAAGAATGCCGATGTACAAGCGATCGATGTTTGTGCTTTTGGTTTTGGCCGTATTTACGGTTTTGGGGATGTTTTATGGGTATCGTGAAAAAGATCAATCCGTTGTTCTTGATGCGGCGAAAAAAGAGCCTGGTGAAAAAATTGTGGTGTATGTCAGTGGTGCCGTAAATAAGCCAGGGGTGATCAGTCTATCAACCGATAGTCGTATTGTTGATGCAATTCATTCTTGTGGTGGGGCTATGCCGACAGCGGATTTGACAAAATTAAACATGGCACAACCGTTAAAGGATGGTATGCAGATATTGGTTCCTGAAAAAATCATGGTGGACGGGGAAAAAAATAATGTAGAGAAAAATCCACAAGGGGAAGGGAAAATCAACATTAATGCTGCGGACGCCAAGGTTTTGGATACTTTGCCGGGAATAGGGCCTTCTTTGGCGAAGAAAATCATCGAATATCGGGAAAAACAGGGTGGATTTCATTCCATTGAAGAGCTTAAAAAAGTTTCTGGCATCACGGAAGCTAAGTTCGCTAAGTTAAAAGGTCGGATAACTTTATGAGAGGGCAACAACTCTTATTTTTAAATTCGTTGCTGCTTGCAGTTCTAGCCGGGATCTATGCCGCACATAAAATTCAGGTCTCAGAAAGTTTTTTATGTGCGGCACTTTTTATTTTACTGCTATGTGCTTTTTTTGCTGTGAGAAAGGGGAAAAAAGAATCTACAGCAATCATTTTTGTGTTGTTTTTTCTGTTGGGCTTTATGCGATTTGTGCAAACGGATGCAATTTTAATCAATGATATCAGTCGGTATGCAGGTACAGATGCTTTAGTAAAAGGCGTGATTGAAGAAGCACCGCAGTTAAGAACCGATGACGAAGGCCATTTTCATTTGCGTTATACAGTAAAGGTGGAATCCTTATCCATAGAAGATAAAACATGGATGGTAACGGGACGGCTCTATGTACACCAAAGCTCGCAAGAAAAACAAGAGCTTGGTCAAATCGGCGATGGGATTTTGAGTTTTGGAACAATAAAAAATTTGCATGGTTATAAGAATCCAGGCAGAGTAGATACTGTAGCGAGCGCTAAGAAAGAAGGAATTACCGCTTCCTTGTCTGTTGGTAAAAAAATGCTTGAAATAAGGCCCAATGATACCGCTCATTTTATGCGTTGGATACAGTCCGTGCGGGAGAAAATTTTGCTTTCGTTGCAGCAGGTCATGAGCCATGGGGATGCTGCGGCTATTTTTGCGATGCTTTTTGGTGGTTATGAGGGAATACGTCCAGAACTTCTCAGCGCTTTTACAGTAACTGGAATCGTCCATATTTTGTCTGTTTCCGGTTCACATATTTCACTTTTGGCAGGAACGACTGCTTGGTTTTGC
The DNA here is from genome assembly GCA_965363355.1 of uncultured Selenomonadaceae bacterium. Taxonomy (GTDB): domain Bacteria; phylum Bacillota; class Negativicutes; order Selenomonadales; family Selenomonadaceae; genus CBDTTM01. The sequence goes on from CBDTTM010000023.1 coordinate 3,122, forward strand.
AGCCTTTTTCGTGTGCCGCGTCTTCTGTCAGCTTGTTTTGTGACGGGAGTCATTGTCATCTATAGTATTTTTGCCGGGGCTGTTCCGCCCGTGATTCGTGCAGCTATCATGGGGATTTTGGCTTTTTTTGCTCTAGCTTTAGGGCGGGAACAAGATGCTAGACGAATTTTGACCATTGTGGCGGGCGGCTTGCTTCTTTACGCGCCAGGGCTTCTTTATGATATCAGCTTTCAGCTCTCTTTTGCTGCAACGGCAGGTCTTATCTATATAGCACCGATGCTTCGGCAAAAGTTCAGTTTTTTGCCAGAGGCACTGGCAGGGAATCTTTCCATAACAATTGGTGCGCAGCTCAGTGTTTTGCCAATATTGGCTTGGTATTTCAATGTAGTTTCCCTGAGTTCATTGCTGGCTAATTTTTTGGTTGTACCCATTTTAGAGTATATTATCATCCTTGGCTTGGCTGCGGTTTGCGTCGGCATGGCACTTCCTTTTTTGCAGCCGCTTTTATTTGTCAGTTGCAGCTTGGCCTTGGGTTTGGTCTATGAGCTTACGAGAGGCATCGCAAAAATTCCCGGGGGGCAGATATATCTACCATCAATCGGGCTTTATGGCATTGCTTTTTATTATGTATGCATAGGGATTGGCTTGCTGGGCAAAGGGCGGGCTTTCTATGATAAATTGTTAAGAGTGAGTAGAGTATATATCATTGCAACTGGGTGTATCCTGTGCATAGGTCTTTATTTTTTATGGCCGCAGCCCAAACTGCAGGTACATTTTATTGATGTGGGACAAGGGGATGCGGCACTTTTGATCACGCCGCATGGCAAGGGGGTGATGATTGATACTGGCGGGGTTTTAACAGGTGATTTTGATATTGGCGCTAGGGTGGATTTGCCTTATTTATATCATTATGGGGTACAGAATTTAGAATACTTGATTTTGACGCATGCCCATGCTGATCATGCGGGCGGTGCGGGCAGCCTGATTCGTAAGATTCCAGTCAAGCATGTTATCATAGGTCGAGAAAACCGTATCGAATATGAAAAGACAACACATCTCAACCTGGCGATTGAACCGGCAGCATCGTTTATTCCAGCAGAAAAAGAGATGAAATTCATTGTCGATGGGGTGCTTTTTTCGGTTTTGCATGTTGGTGATATCGTGGGATCTAAGCCTGGCAATGAAGCGTCGAATGTGGTAAAAGTCATGTACGGGTCGAGCAGTTTTCTCTTTACGGGTGATTTGACGGCAAAAGAAGAAAAACGACTATTAGATGAAGCCGCACCGATAAAGAGTACAGTCTTGAAGGTGGGGCATCATGGATCTAAGACCTCTTCGACCAAGGAATTCATCAACGCAGTACAGCCAGTGTGGGCGGTGATTTCAGTAGGAGCCGATAACCCTTTTGGTCATCCCGGAAAAGAGACCTTAGAGCGGTTGCAAAGAGCTGGGGCCCATATACTGCGAACAGATCAAGATGGCGCCATTGTTTTTGAATCCGATGGCAATAAGATGTCAGTTCATACGTATGTAGAGGAGCAATAAAAGAAAATTTTGCGAAATGAAGGTTGTCCTATATAATAGAAGAAGATCTGGAACGGTGCAATAGTTCTGGTTATCTGAAGAAATATGAGTCGATGGAGAAAATAGGTGCAAACATGAAATATGCAGAAGCGATGGCGGCAATTAAAAAAGGTGATTTAAAATCGGTATATCTCATTGCCGGTGAAGAAAGCTATTTGGCAGAAAAAATTGAGCAGGCTTTGCTGGATAAATTGCTGCTTGACGCAAATAAAGAAGGTTTACAAAAAATCAGCGGAGATATCGATTTGTCTGAACTGATGAATTTGATTGATTCCGCTCCGTTTTTTAGTGATAGAAATGTCATTTTGGTCCGTGGTACGACTTTGTTAAAAGAGAAAAAAAGCACGGTGTCAGCTGAAGGGAAAAAGGCAAAGCCAGATAAAAAGGAAGAACAGCTATTATCGACTTTGGCAGATATGCCTCCTTACAGTGTACTGATTCTTGTCAGCTCTGAAAAACCTGATAAGCGGCGCAAACTTTATAAAACAATTGAAAAATACGGAATGGTTGTGGAAGCAGAACCGCTGCATGCTTGGAATATAAATGAATGGCTGCAGGCAAAGCTTAACGAGATGGGGAAACAACTCGATCGTGAGGCCCATGCTTATTTGCTCGAAGCTATTGGCGTCATGCAAAAAATATCGCTGGGATTTCTTGATCAAGAACTCAGTAAACTGACGCTTTATACCGATAAACGTTTAATTGAAAAAAAAGATTTGCTTCAAATCTTATCTGGCTTGCCGGAGGTTTCGATTTTTGCCATGCTCGATGCCATTAGTGAAAAAAACACTGCCAAGGCTCTGCAATTATTGAATGAACAACTTGAAACCGGTACATATCCACTAAATATTGCAGCTCTCTTGATTCGACACGTGCGTCAGCTATGGCAGGCAAAAACATTGGAAGCGAAAGGATATAGCGGCAGACAGTTGGCTGCGCCTTTAGGCCTGGTTCCTTTCGTGGCAGAGAAGGTCGGAAAATATAGTCGGAGTTTTAATGAATCGGCACTTCAGCAAGCCCTTATGGATTTAGCAGAAATGGATTATAAACTAAAATCTGGGCAAGCTGAGCCGGCGCTTTTAGAGCGAATCATCATTGAGCTTTGCCGTGATCGATAAAATTTTATGAAGGAAAGAGAGGCTTGCATATGCAGAAATTTTTACAAGAGTTTAAGGCGTTTGCCTTAAAAGGAAATGTGCTTGATTTGGCGGTAGCGGTCGTCATTGGCGGTGCTTTCGGAAAAATCGTAAGTTCTTTGGTCAACACGATCATCATGCCGCTTGTTGGTATTTTACTAGGCGGGCTTGATTTTAGCGGATTGAGTTTTACCGTAGGGCAGGCAGTGATTAAATACGGAGAATTCATTCAGTCGGTTGTCGATTTTTTGATTATTGCTTTGGCGATTTTCACCTTTATTAAAATTCTCACGGCTCTTCAGAACAAGGCAGTGAAGCCAGATGAAAAACCAGTGGATTCCAATGCTTTGATGGCGGATTACTTAAAAGAAATTCGCGATTTACTCAAAGCGGAAAAAGACCTGAACAAATAAAAAAAGGCTGGATTTCCAGCCGATATAAATAAAAATACCAGTTGCTAAAAGCAACTGGTATTTTTGTCGGTTCCAAAGAACCTGCCGTCCGTTTAAGGTTGTTTTACAATAACCCATTTATTACATAAATGTAAAATTATTCAGCTAACGCTTTATTGATTTTGCGAGCTAAACGAGACTTTTTGCGTGCTACAGCGTTCTTGTGGTAAACACCGCTAGCAGCTGCCTGGTCAAGTTTTTTGCTGGCAACGATAAGGAGGGCTTTTGCTTCATCAACATTACCTGCTTCAAGAGCATCACTAACTTTACGGGATGCAGTCTTTACAGCGGATTTTGCAGCGAAGTTTTTAGCGCGACGTTTAGCGTCGGATTTTACACTGAGAATAGATGATTTTATGTTTGGCAAGAATTTCACCCCCTTAATAGCTTGTTACCTAAATATTCTAGCATGGTGCAAATGAAAAAGCAATACTTTATTTTAGGCTGATGGGCAGCAGGCGTTGGCTTGCTAGGGGAGGCGTTGAAATGATATAATAGGAATAATATTCGTAATTGGCTCGCAGGAGGAAAAAATGCAGACAAAAAATATACGTAATTTTTCTATTATTGCTCATATTGATCACGGTAAATCAACGATTGCCGATCGTTTGATCGAATACACAGGGACTTTGTCCAAAAGGGAAATGGAAGCTCAAGTATTAGATAGTATGGACCTTGAACGAGAACGCGGCATAACCATCAAAGCGCAAACTGTACGCCTTGACTATCAAGGAGAAGATGGGCAGATGTATGAGCTCAATCTTATCGATACGCCGGGCCATGTCGATTTCACCTATGAGGTTTCAAGAAGCCTTGCCGCTTGCGAAGGAGCTCTGTTGGTTGTGGATGCGGCTCAAGGGGTAGAAGCGCAGACATTGGCGAATGTCTATATGGCACTGGAAAATGAACTAGAAATCATTCCAGTCATCAATAAGATCGATTTGCCAAGTGCTGAGCCGGAAATGGTCAAAAAAGAAATAGAAGATGTCATTGGCCTTGATACTAGCGATGCCGTCATGGCCAGTGCAAAATCGGGTATTGGCATTAAAGAAATCCTCGATAAAATCGTCGAAAAGGTGCCAAGCCCAAGTGGAGATCCAGAAAAACCATTAAAAGCTTTGATTTTTGATTCGAATTTCGATTCATATAAAGGTGTTATTGCCCATATTCGTGTAATCGACGGTTGCATAAAACCAGGAATGACACTCAAAATGATGGCAACGGGCAAGAGTTTTGAGGTCACCGATATCGGTTGCTTCCGTCCGGCGCCCGTCATTATGCCAGGACTTCATGCCGGACAGGTTGGTTTTATTGCGGGCAGTCTTAAAAATGTCAAGGATGTGCGTGTCGGCGATACGGTAACGAATGCTGAAAATCCAGCAACGGAAGCTCTTCCTGGTTATCGTGGCGTCAATCCGATGGTTTACTGTGGACTGTATCCAATCGACAGCGCAGATTATGACAATCTGAAAGATGCATTGGAAAAATTACAGCTAAACGATGCGGCATTGATGTTTGAACCGGAAACATCGACTGCTTTGGGCTTTGGTTATCGTTGCGGATTTTTAGGCCTTTTGCATATGGATGTTATTCAGGAACGGTTAGAGAGAGAATATAATCTCAAGCTCATCACAACGGCTCCGAGTGTAATTTATCATGTTTACAAGACAAATGACGAGATGATCAAAATCGATAATCCTTCGAATCTGCCGCCAACGACAGAAATCGATCATATCGACGAACCTTACGTCAAGGCGACGGTCATTGTGCCAAACGACTATGTCGGAGCGGTCATGGAAATATCACAGGAAAAACGCGGAGAATTTAAAAACATGGATTATCTTGATGTCAATCGCGTCATGATAACCTATTATATTCCGCTCAATGAAATCATATATGATTATTTTGATCGGTTGAAATCATCGACGCGTGGTTATGCATCTCTTGATTATGAATTAGCCGATTATCGCCAGTCAAAGCTTGTTAAACTCGATATTTTGCTCAATGGCGAAGCTGTCGATGCTTTGTCGATAATTGTTCATATCGATCGTGCGTCAATGCGTGGACGCCAGTTAGCAGCCAAATTAAAAGGAATCATTCCACAGCAGATGTTTGAAATTCCGATCCAAGCGGCTATTGGCAACAAGGTCATTGCTAGAGAAACGGTTCGTGCAATGAGAAAAGACGTTTTGGCCAAATGTTATGGCGGTGATATTTCACGTAAACGCAAGCTGCTCGAAAAACAAAAAGAGGGTAAGAAACGCATGAAGTCGGTAGGTTCTGTAGAAGTTCCTCAAGAAGCTTTCATGGCGATTTTGAAGATTGATTGATGCAAATCGGATTGTATCTGCATATTCCGTTTTGTCGGCAAAAATGTTTTTATTGTGATTTTGCTTCAGGGCATGGTACAGAACTTTTACAGCAAGCGTATACAAAAGCACTTTGCCAGGAAATTGGCCAGGCTGGTCAGCGCTTTGCCGGTGATACCATCCATACGGTCTATATTGGCGGCGGAACGCCAACGGCTTTGAAAAGTGAATTTTTACGAGATATAATGGAAAAATTGAGAGATTCTTTTGTCCTCGATGAGGTCATTGAATTTACGGTAGAAGCTAATCCAGGAACTGTGACGCAGGAAAAGCTGGAACTGCTCAAGCATTTTGGTGTCGATCGATTGAGCATTGGTGTCCAAAGTTTTGATGATCGATTGCTAAAAAAAATTGGACGCATCCATACGGCTGGCGATGCTTTTTTGGCAATAGCGGAAGCTAGGGCGGCAGGCTTTTCCAATATCAGCATGGATTTGATGTATGGATTGCCTGGGCAAACGATGGAGATGCTTCAAAAAAGCGTACAGACTGCACTGACGCAAGGGATTGAGCATATCTCGATTTATGGACTTCAAATCGAAGAACAAACCGAATTTTTTGCACGCCGAGAACGAGGTGACCTTGATTTACCGAGCGATGAACTTGTCGATGCGATGTATGAATACATGACGAAGGCTTTGCCAGCAGCGGGATATGATAGATATGAAATTTCAAATTTTGCCCGCACCGGTTTTATGAGCCGTCATAACATGAGTTATTGGCAAGATAAGGCATATATTGGTCTAGGTGCGTCAGCACATTCTTACTATGAAAATCAACGATTTTTCAATGTAGCAGAGACGAATGCATATATCAGTCGACTGATGGCCGGGGAAAGTCCAGCAGAAATTGAAGAAGAGTCAACTAAAAGCATATTGATGGAAGAGTTTTGTTTTTTGGCGCTGCGTACAGCTCAAGGGATAGATACGAGAGCTTTCTTACAGAAATTTGGCTGTAGCATCGATTCGGTCTATGGCAGTAACATTTGCAGCTTGCAAAAAAAAGGCCTTATCGTGTATAGTCAGCGATATCTGAGATTGACAGAACTTGGAATGAAATACGGAAATGTTGTTTTTTCAGAATTCATATTGGAAAAATGACATGGTTAAAGGTGTTTGGCAGCAGAGCTCTGCGTAGTAAAAACAGGGCTTTGCCGCCAAATTCAAATTTTTTATTTTGCCTGAAACCATGTTGACATTTTTATAAAAGAGTGGTACATTCTTATTAGACATTAGCACTCACTTGTTACGAGTGCTAACAATAGGGGGTGGGATAATGCTAAACGAACGAAAACGACGAATTCTTCAAGCGATTATCAATGATTATATTTCCACCGCAGAACCTATTGGCTCTAGGACAATTGCTCGCAAATACGATTTGGGAGTGAGTTCGGCTACTATCCGCAATGAGATGGCCGATTTGGAATTGCTTGGTTATATTGAGCAGCTCCATACTTCATCGGGCCGTATTCCGTCCTCCAAAGGATATCGCTTTTATGTCGATGATCTTCTGAGCCCGGAATCAATGACCCCGAATGAAATGACTTTGATCAAAAATTGGTATAAGGCAAAGGTTCAAAGATTAGACGAAGTTTTTCAAGAAACGGCTAAGATTATATCACGAATGACAAAGAATGTTTCATTAGTGCTTGCACCGCAGTTATCACAAGCTATGTTCAGGTCTCTGCAGTTTTTGCCGCTTGACGCGAATCGTGTCATTGCGGTCATCATGACCGATGTTGGCTTTATTGAAAACAAGATCATTGTCATGCCGTCCGGTGCTTCCTTTGAAGATTTTCAGCGAATCGCCCTTTCAATCAATGAGTGCTTGGCTGGAAAAGCGCTTGATTCAATCAGTACATCGATGCTTAGGAAAATCGAAGCGGAAATCAAAGATAGTTCTTTGTTTGATGCTGCGCTTGAAGTGATACATCGAGCGTTGGCCGAAGAAAAGAAGGAGCGTATATACCTCGGTGGTACAACGCAGCTTCTAAGTCAGCCGGAGTTTCGCGATGTTGAAAAGGTCAAGGCGATATTGCTGATGCTCGAAGAAGAGCAGCTTTTGTGCGATATCTTAAACGCACAAAAAAGTGAAGGCCTCAGCGTCACGATTGGCCAGGAAAATAAATACAGCGGCATTCAAGAGTGTAGTATCATAAGTGCTACCTATCATTTTGATGGCGAATTGCTCGGCACGATTGCCGTGCTTGGTCCGACTCGCATGGAATACGCAAGGACAATGGCATTGCTCGATTTCATGAATGCGAATTTAGCGCAGGTATTAAAACAATTCAGATGGTAGCGTAAAACTGCCATAAAAGTGTATAGAGTGCAAAAAGAGGTGAGGTTTTGAAAATGCCGTTTATGAAGGAAGAAATGAAGAAAAAAGATGAGGCTATCTTAGCCGATATGGACAAGGAAATCAAGCAGGCAGAAGAAGCTGAAGAAACAGCAAATGAAGCAAACGATTCCAACGAAGACAGCAGTGCAGTAGACCAAGCTGCAATTCAGGCAGAGCTTGATAAAAAGGCACAAGAGCTGCAAGAATCAGAAGATCGTTTGATGCGCCTGCGCGCTGATTTCGATAATTTCCGCCGTAGGACCCGTCAAGAAAAAGAAGAATTGTCCGCAGTTGTGCTGCAAGGCATTTTGGCAGATCTTTTGCCGCTTCTTGATAATTTTGAACGCGCCTTGGCTGTGGAAACATCCGCAGAAGAAGCCTTCAAAGAGGGCATGTCTATGGTGTATAATCAGTTTGTTGCTAGTCTGCAAAAAAATGGCTTAGAGCCAATCAAAGCTGTTGGCGAGAAATTCGATCCGAATTTTCATCAGGCAGTCATGCGGGTAGAAGATGCTGGTCAAGAAGACGATACCATCATTGAAGAACTGCAAAAAGGATACATGGCTCATGGCCGGGTGATTCGTCCGAGCATGGTCAAGGTAGTAGCTAATTAAACAGGTTATTTTCTTATATGCAGCATATAAAGATAAATATTAAATTTTAGTTTAATCTGAGGGGGATATTTATATGTCAAAAGTAATTGGTATTGACTTAGGTACAACAAATTCAGTTGTAGCTGTTATGGAAGGCGGCGAACCTACCGTCATCACAAATCCGGAAGGCAGCCGTTTGACACCATCGGTTGTCGGTTTCTCAAAAAATGGCGAACGTTTAGTAGGCCAGTTGGCAAAACGTCAGGCTGTATCGAATCCAGATGGTACATTCTCATCCATTAAACGCCATATGGGTACAGATTATAAAGTCAGTGTTGATGGCAAAAACTATACACCACAGGAAATCTCGGCAATGATTTTGCAAAAGCTTAAAGCGGATGCAGAAGCATATTTGGGCGAAAGTGTTACACAGGCTGTAATTACGGTTCCTGCATATTTCAATGACAGTCAGCGCCAGGCAACAAAAGATGCTGGTAAAATCGCAGGCCTTGATGTACTTCGTATCATCAATGAACCTACAGCAGCAGCTCTTGCCTATGGTATGGACAAAGGTGAAGAACATACGATTCTCGTATTTGACCTTGGTGGCGGTACGTTCGACGTATCCATCTTGGAACTTGGCGATGGCGTATTTGAAGTAAAAGCTACGAACGGTAACAACCGTTTGGGCGGGGACGACTTTGACCAACGTGTTATGAACTGGATGGTCGACGAATTCAAAAAAGCGAACGGCATCGATCTTTCTGCGGATAAAATGAGCGCACAGCGTTTGATTGAAGCAGCTGAAAAAGCAAAAATCGAATTGTCGAATATGCTTTCGACCAATATCAATCTGCCATTCATCACAGCAGATGCGAGCGGTCCAAAACATTTGGACTTGACTTTAAGCAGAGCAAAATTCGATGAATTGACAGCTGACTTAGTTGAATCTACGATGGGGCCTACTCGTCAAGCATTGAAAGATGCTGGTCTTAATGCCAGTGATATCGATAAAATCATCTTGGTTGGTGGTTCGAGCCGTATCCCAGCAGTTCAAGAAGGCATTAAAAAGAATTTGGCTAAAGAACCTCATCGCGGTGTAAATCCAGATGAATGCGTTGCTATTGGTGCAGCTATCCAGGCAGGTGTCCTTGTCGGCGAAGTTAAAGATGTACTTCTTTTGGATGTAACACCACTTTCCTTGGGTATTGAAACATTAGGCGGCGTTTGCACGAAAATCATTGAACGCAACACAACGATTCCAGCATCGAAGAGCCAGGTGTTCTCGACGGCTGCGGACAACCAGCCTTCCGTTGATATTCATGTTCTTCAGGGCGAACGCGAAATGGCAGCTGGCAACAAGACTTTGGGCCGTTTTGAGCTTTCCGATATTCCACCAGCTCCAAGAGGTGTTCCTCGTATCGAAGTTTCCTTTGATATCGATGCCAATGGTATCGTGCATGTATCGGCAAAAGATCTTGGTACAGGCAAAGAACAAAAGATTACGATCACGTCCGACAGCGGCATGAGCAAAGATGATATCGATCGTATGGTCAAAGAAGCTGAAGCTCACGCTTCCGAAGATAAACAGCGTAAAGATGAAGTTGAAACTAGAAATAGTGCAGATTCTTTGGTTTATCAGGCTGAAAAAACAATCAAAGATCTCGGAGACAAAGCCGATAAAGCTTTGGTTGAAAAAATTCAGGCTGCTTCTGAAACCGTTAAAGAAGCACTCAAAGGCACAGACCTTGAAGCTATTAAGAAAGCAACAGAAGAATTGCAAAAACCACTTTATGAACTCAGTGCAGCCGCTTATCAGGCAGCTGAAGCCGCTGGTGCAGGTGCGGCTCCTGGAGCAGATGCCCCAGGTCAGCAAGCTGGCGCTAAAAAAGATGACGATGTAGTCGATGCTGAGTACAAAGTCGTTGACGACGAAAAAAAATAAAAACTGACAAAAGCCTTTAGGTAATTTTGTTGGAAAGATATAAGCTTATCGAGAGAAGGTGCCATGTTGGCTCAAAATCTTCGGATAGCTTAGTTCGAGGTCAGAGACAGTATTTTCTCAATAGAGGTCGATACCGTTTCTTAACTAGGATAAACCTGATGACTCCGGCTGATTCCAGCCGGAGTCATCCGATTAATTTGAGATCTAAAGTTTAGGTGGTGCAAAGTGAGTAATAAGCGCGATTATTATGAAGTCTTGGGCGTAGAAAAAGGCGCTTCCGAGACGGAGATAAAAAAAGCATTTAAAAAGATGGCACGTAAGTATCATCCGGATCTTAACCGGGATAATCCCAAAGAAGCTGAAGTTAAATTTAAAGAATTGAACGAGGCCTATGAGGTTTTATCGGACGCACAGAAAAAAGCACAGTATGACCAATTCGGACATGCGGCTTTTGATGGCTCTGGTGGCGGTGCCGGTGGCTTTGGTGGTGGTTTTGGCGGATTTAGCGGTGGCGGAGAAGGCTTTGGCGATATCTTCGACATGTTTTTTGGCGGTGGTGGCGGACGTAGTTCGCGCCGTCCTGGTCCAGAACGCGGCAGCGATCTTCGTTATGACCTGGAAATAGAATTTGAAGAAGCTGCGTTTGGCAAAGAAGTGGAACTCAATATTCCAAGGACAGAAGAATGCGATAGTTGCCATGGCAGTGGTGCAGCTGCGGGAACGCAACCAGAGCAATGCCCGCAATGCCAAGGTACAGGGCAGGTACAGTATGCACAAAATACACCGTTTGGGCGCATGGTCAACTCAAGAAGCTGCGAACGCTGCGGTGGTACTGGCAAAATCATAAAAACGCCATGTAAATCTTGCAGTGGAAAAGGTACAAAACGTGTTCAGCGCAAAATCAGTGTCAAGATTCCAGGCGGCGTTGACAATGGCTCGCGCATCCGTGTCTCTGGCGGCGGCGAAGCTGGCGTACGCGGTGGTGGACCTGGTGATTTGTACGTATATGTTTTTGTTAAATCACATAAATTCTTTGAACGTGACGGTGCAGATGTCCTTTGTGAAGTGCCGATTTCATTTGTACAGGCAACCCTTGGTGATACGGTTGAAGTGCCGACGCTCGATGGTAAGGTTGAAATTACGATTCCGGCAGGAATCCAGTCTGGTAAAGTGCTGCGGCTCAAGGGCAAAGGCATTCCTTTTTTACGCGGACAGGGTCGTGGCGATCAGCATGTGAGGGTGAAGGTTTTGACTCCGCAAAAACTCAGTTCCCGGCAAAAAGAATTGCTTAAGGAATTTGGTGAAGAGGGCGGAACCAATGTTAACCCAGAGCAAAAGAGCTTTATGGATAATCTGAAAAAATTCTTTAAGTAAAGGGTAGTCGATACAAAAACTACTGTTGGATTTTTAGGGATTATATTGTTTAAAACGAATTTTTGACATATAATCAAATCAAGGTTAGATTACAGCCGAGGCATCTTCGGTACGGCAGGATAACTTGCCTACCGGATGCTCTCGGCCTTGCTTTTTGTTATGTAAGACAAGATATTTGTGAGGAGAGATGCTGTGTGAAATGGGCCGAAATTAGTATTAGGACAACCCATGAGGCTACGGAATTGATTGCGGAAATTTTTCATGATTTAGGAGCTTCAGGTGTCGTGATCGAAGACCCTGCGCTTTTAAACAGCTATTTGAGTTCGGGAACGTGGGATTATACGGATATCGCAGAAGCGATAAATCCAGAAGTCGTGACCGTCAAGGCGTATTTGCCGGTGGATGAAGAACTTGAAGAAAAATTACGAGCTTTTGAAGAAGCTGTAGATTCTCTAGCCGGCCGGGATGTCGATAAGGGATTAGGAGACATTTCCTGCAGCGAAATCCAAGATGAAGACTGGGAAAACAATTGGAAAGAATTTTATCACCCAGAAAAAATAGGCAGTCGCATTGTCGTAAAGCCTTCCTGGGAAGAATATACAGCTGCCCCGGACGATCTTGTCATAGAACTTGATCCAGGCATGGCTTTTGGTACAGGAACACATCCGACAACTTCGATGTGTGTTCGTACCTTAGAAGAAATCGTTGAGGAGGGGATGCGTGTATTCGATGTTGGCACTGGTTCAGGGATACTTGCAATCTGTGCCGCTAAACTTGGCGCAGCCTCTGTCGATGCGGTGGATTTCGATCCGATGGCAGTTCGGGTCGCAACGGAAAATATTACGGCGAATGGTGTCGAAAATATCATAAAAACGAACCAAAGCGATCTTTTGAAAAGTGTTGAAGGAAAAGCAGACCTCATCATTGCCAATATCGTTGCGGATATTATCATTCGATTGCTTCCAGAGGTTGAAGGCCGGCTAAACCCCGGTGGAACGCTTTTGGCCAGCGGCATTATTGCGGACCGCATCGGCGATGTCACAGCAGCTGTTTTGGTACAAGGACTTACCGTGGATAAGGTCATTGAAGAAGGTGGCTGGGCGGCTATGGTTATTTTGCCGGGAGGCTGTGAAGCGTGAGACGATTTTTTATTCCAGGAATACTGTCGAGTCAAGTTTCTCTTGTCGGAGACGATGCCCATCACATTATGCACGTATTGCGGGCAAAAATTGGGCAGAAGTTGATTGTAGTCGATGCTGAGCGTCAAGTCGCGGAGATGGAAATCACGGAATTTCGTAGTGACACAGTAGAACTCAACTGCTTAAGGCATATGGATGCAGATACGGAACCTGAAATAGAGGTCACTTTGATTCAGTTTTTGCCCAAAGGCGACAAGATGGATTTCGTTGTTCAAAAAGCGGTTGAACTTGGCGCCAGTCGCATCGTTCCAGTTGCTGGAATGAATTGTGTCGTCAAGTATGATGCAGCCAAGCGGCAAGCCAGACAAAAAAAGTGGCAAAAAATAGCCGATGAAGCAGCCAAACAATGTGGCCGCACCTTACAGCCAGAAGTTATGGCTGTGACAAATTTGAAAGAAGTATTGGAAAACCCAGAAAAAGCTTTGTTGTTTATGTGCTATGAAGGCGTGTCAAGGCAGACAATCGGTGATTTTTTGGCACAGGCTGAAAATGAACGGATAGGACTGCTCATTGGGCCGGAAGGTGGTTTTTCCCCGGAAGAAGTGGAACTATGTCAGCAGCATGGTGTGCAGACAGTGACGATGGGACCGCGCATACTGCGAACTGAAACGGCGGCATTGGCCGCGTTGAGCATCGTTATGTATCAAAAAGGGGATCTGGGCGGAAGGAGTAAATAATGGCAAGAGTTGCCTTAACGACTTTAGGTTGTAAAGTAAATCAATTTGAAACAGAAGTCATGGAGGGCTTGTTCAAACAAAAAGGCTATGAAATCGTAACCTTTGAGGATCAAGCGGATTTCTACATCATCAACACCTGCTCGGTGACGAGCCTTGGCGAGAAAAAATCCAGGCAGCTCATACGAAGAGCACAGCGTTTAAATGAACAGGCAATCATTGCTGTAACGGGGTGCTACTCGCAGCTGGCACCGGAAGAGATTAAAAAAATCGAAGGGGTCCGTGTGGTCATTGGAACTAAGGAACGAGGCCGCATTGTCGAACTTGTGGAACAGGCGGCAGCGGCAGAGGGCATCTTAGATCAAGTGACTGACATCATGAAGGCCCGTGAATTCGAGGATATTCCACTGTATGAAATGCCGCAGCGAACTAGGGCTTTTTTGAAAATACAAGAAGGTTGTACGAATTTTTGCTCGTATTGCATCATTCCCTATGTTCGGGGGCCATTGCGTTCGCGAAAACTCGCTAGCATTCGTTCGGAGGCAGAAAAGCTCGTCGCTGCAGGATTTAAGGAAATTGTGTTGACGGGCATACATTTAGGTGCCTATGGCCGTGATTTAACAGAAGAGGTGACCTTGGCCGATGCGGCAAAAGAAGTCTTGTCTGTTTCGGGGCTCAAACGTTTGCGCCTGGGGTCTTTAGAATCGATTGAACTGTCGCAGGAGCTCTTTGCTCTCATGCGGGAAAATGAGCATTTCAGCCACCATCTGCATTTGCCTTTGCAGGCGGGAAACGATGCTATTTTGCAGGCGATGAATCGTCATTATACCACCGAAGAATTTGCTTCATTGATTCTGTCGGTTGAAGAGGCAATACCAGGTGTTGCGGTTTCTACGGATATCATCGTAGGTTTTCCGGGAGAAACAGAAGAAATGTTCGAACAAAGTTTGGTTTTTGTCGAAAAAATGAATTTTTCGCGCATGCATGTATTTCCATACTCGAAGCGAGAAGGAACACCTGCGGCCAATATGATCGATCAAGTACCAGATTTGCTGAAAAAAGAACGTGCAGCCAAAATGCAAAAACTGGCAGATGCTAAGGCAGAAGCTTTCCACAGGCAATTTATAGGCAAGAAGCTCAATGTTTTATTTGAAACGACACGTGAAAATATCACCGACGGGCTTACGGATAATTATATTCGTGTTTATGTCGGCGATACAGTCAAATGCGGGGAAATCTATGAAGTTCAGATTGAAAAAATTTATAAAGATGGACTTTGGGGCAGATTATCTTAAATTTTCTTTTTGGCAGGTATTTGCCAAGAAAAGACGAATAGTTATATTTATAGATGAAGGTTTTCCTTATTTATAGGGAGGGGGTGCAGAGTATGTCAGATGATTGCATTTTTTGCAAGATTGCCCGGCAAGAAATTCCGTCAACTGTTGTTTATGAAGATGAAAGCGTACTTGCTTTTAAAGATCTAGAACCACAGGCGCCGGTACATGTATTAGTAGTGCCTAAAAAGCATATTGCCAGCCTCCTAGAGTTAAAACCCGAAGATCAACCCCTTTTGGCGCATATTACTGGTAAAGTCATTCCGATGTTAGCTGAAAAATTAGGGGTAACACCGAAGGGATTCCGTGTTGTAGTCAATACGGGAGACGAAGGTGGGCAGACGGTCAAACATCTACATTTTCACTTGTTGGGCGGTAGGTCGATGACATGGCCGCCAGGCTGATGGTTGACAATAAAAGCCTGTTTCATGTATAATGTCTAGGTGTAGTAAAGCAATACACTCCCATGTCAAGTGGAGGGGGGGAAAAATAGATGTCAGAAGTTAAAGTTGGAAAAAACGAAACGATTGATAGTGCACTCCGCAGATTTAAGCGTACCTGCCAAAAAGCTGGTACTTTAGCTGAAGTCAGAAAACGTGAACATTATGAAAAACCTAGCGTTAAGCGCAAGAAAAAATCCGAAGCTGCTCGCAAACGCAAATTCAGAGCTTGATCTTAATCGGAGGTAAGTTCAAATGTCACTTAAGGAACAATTGACCGAAGACATGAAAGCGGCGATGAAGGCTAAAGAAGCTGGAAAGCAAGAACTTTCAGTCATTCGTATGGTTCGGTCGGCAATTCGCCAGATCGAAATCGACGGTAAAAAAGAGTTGGATGATAATGGTGTGATCGATATCATCAGCAAAGAAGTCAAGATGCGCAAGGATTCAATCGATGAGTTCCGCAAGGGCGATCGTGAAGATCTCGTAGCGCAAAATGAAGCTGAAATTGCTGTACTGATGAAGTATCTGCCTCAGCAGCTCACAGAAGAAGAAGTCCGTTCCTTGGTCAAGGAAGCTGTAGCGGCAAGCGGCGCATCTTCAGCAAAAGAAATGGGTAAAGTCATGGCAGTCCTTATGCCTAAGGTAAAGGGACGCGCCGATGGTAAACTCGTGAATACTGTTGTCCGAGAGGCTTTGAACCAGTAGGATAAACGTTGTAAATAAGGTGATGCAGAATCTAGATTTTGCATCACCTTATTTATTTTTTTCGTTTAATGGAGCGTTTTTGGCAGTTGTCATTACACAAAGATAAACAGAGGTTTTTCATAAATTTATGGTATAATTGCAACATAGGCAAAAAGGAGGCGTGATGTATGGAGTTTGTTGGAATGCCGATATTGCAGATTTTGTTGGTTTCTACGATTTTATTGTCTTTGCTTGCAGAAATAAAAACTGGTGGAATGGGCCTTGGAGCATTGCTGGGGATTGTTGCTGCCGGCGTCTTTTTTGGTGGACAATATGTCAGAGGTTTGGTAAGTTTTTATCACATTGCGGTATTTATGGCGGGTGTACTTTGTATCCTTATCGAAATCATCACACCAGTGACCGGGATTTTTGCCGGTATTGGCGTAGCAGCGCTCCTTTACAGTCTTATACTGGCATTGGGCGGAGATCTCAATGCATTGTACATGATGGGGATTGCAGTGGTTTTGGCGATTTTGGTTTTTGCTGTTATTGTGAAAAAACTTCCTGCGAGCAAACTTTGGAAAAAGATTGTTCTCATCGATAAACCAGCTGCTAAAGATGGTTTTGTGAGCAGTGACGATAAAAGCGGTCTTCTTGGCAAAGAAGGCGTTGTCGTCAATGGTTTACGGCCCGCAGGTAAGGCTTTGATCGAAGAGATGACAGTAGATGTCATTTCAGAAGGGGCATTTCTTGCTAAGGGCGAGAAAATTCGTGTGATCAAAGTACAAGGGAGTAGAGTTGTCGTTCAGAAAGAAGAATGACAAGCTGCTGAAAATCAAAGAAAAGAGGGGATTTTATGCTAACATTGTTTGGTTCAGGTTTTGTTCTAGTCTTGATTATTGTTGCTGTTATGCTTTTTTTGCATTTCGTACCATTGGGGCTTTGGATTTCAGCTTTAGCAGCAAATGTTCCAGTAGGAATTTTTACCTTAGTCGGCATGCGCTTACGTCGGGTACAACCGGTGAAGATTGTATTGCCTTTGATCAAAGCCAATAAAGCTGGTATTGATGTTTCTGTTAACCAGTTGGAAGCCCATTATTTGGCAGGCGGTAATGTTGACCGCGTCATCGACGCGCTTATTGCGGCGCATCGTGCCGAGATTCCTTTGCCGTTCACGCGCTCGGCCGCAATTGATTTGGCCGGAAGAGATGTCTTGGAAGCTGTTCAGATGAGTGTAAATCCAAGAGTCATAGAAACACCGATTGTCTCGGCAGTTGCCAAAAATGGGATTGAGCTTAAAATCAAGGCTAGAGTTACCGTACGTGCCAATATTGATCGACTCGTCGGTGGTGCTGGCGAACAAACCATCATTGCCAGAGTAGGTGAGGGGATTGTAACGACGGTCGGCTCTTCTGAAATGCACACAGACGTTTTGGCAAATCCAGATAATATTTCAAAAACGGTTTTAGGAAAAGGGCTGGATGCTGGAACGGCATTTGAAATCCTCTCCATTGATATTGCCGATGTCGATGTAGGGCGCAATATCGGAGCGGAACTGCTAACGGATCAGGCTGAAGCAGACAAGCGCATCGCCCAGGCCAAGGCAGAAGAGCGAAGAGCTATGGCTGTAGCCAAGGAACAAGAAATGAGAGCTTATACGCAGGAAATGGAAGCAAAAGTCGTCGAATCACAGGCTGAAGTTCCACATGCAATGGCATCTGCTCTGCGTGAAGGCAAGCTAGGGGTCATGGATTATTACAATCTGAATAATATACAGGCGGATACAGATATGCGTGGGGCCATCAGCAAAGCAGGTATGGGTACCGGCATACAGACTCCTCCTCCGGTTAAATAGCGATTATGGAAATGATTTTAACGATTCTGGTCTTTGCGGTTTTTGCCATATTGGCAGATAAATTCGATGCCAAAAAGAAACAAAGAAAGCTGCCTATGCCGGCGCCGACGAGAAAAGAAGCGGAAACGTCATTGAAAAAGCCTAAGCCTGCGTTTGAAATTCCTGAAATAAAGTCTCCGACCGAAGAAAATAAAGAGATGTATAAGGAACCGCAGACGGTGATGATCGAAGAATCTGCTGCCGAAATCAATAAATATCAAAAGTTTTTGGCTGAAAAAGCGCAGCGCATCAAAGAAGAGCAGGCTGCATATGATAAAGAACAGGAAAAACTGCGGGCTCAGCAAAATATGGTACCGCCGCCTGTCGACCTTCATACCAATGTTATTTTGAATGCGATTGCCTATGAACAGATTCTTGGCCGTCCGAAGGCTTGGCGTCAATTTCGCAATCGTTGGCAGAATTTTGATCAACGTTAGATCTTAAAAAACAAAAACAACGAGCTATTCTGGCTCTATAATAAATGTTGTGGTTTTGATGAAAATCAAAACTACAACATTT
>CBDTTM010000024.1:0-21243 GCA_965363355.1 uncultured Selenomonadaceae bacterium
ACCATGTGTTACATAGTTCTTTATTGCTGCATTGTTTAGTTTTCAAAGAACACCGCGCTAACTGCTTGAGTCAGCTTTTATATAATAACCCAGCATTCAATTTTTGTCAACATCTTTTTAAGTGATGTAAATTGAAGTTTTAAAGGTTACCGCATCGCCTTGACGACTTGTATTATGATACATCACTTTTTTGTAATTGTCAACGTTTTTCTTTTTCATATGCTATTTGTCATACAAACCCTTTAAAATCAAGTATTCAAACACCAACGCAAAACAAAATTTTGTCTGTCAACATAAGTTATTGGACGTTTTTTTAGAACTCGTTTATAATAAAAGCAAAAATATCGAGGTGGATATTGTGTTAAAGAATCTATTTTTCATCTTGTTGGTTGCTATTTTTTTCTGCTTTTCCACAGCAACTTCATTTGCCTACGAAAAGGCTGCACCAAAACGATTAGCAATTTTACCAATCATCACGTGCGTTCCAGTAGACCCATCACTACAAGAGCTCTTAATGCAAGCAATGAAACACGAGTTACACGTTCCTTTAAATAGTGTCCTTCAAGCCGTAGAATACATATCACCCGAAGAAATTTCAACCATTATGCATGACCTTCATTATACAGATCGCGACTTGCTCGATAAAAAAAATCTGCAAACCATAAGCGAAACCCTGCAAGCCGATGTAACCGTCGGCATTGCCGTAACTGATCTTTATGAACATCGATTTTATTCGTTTCGAGAAGGGGCCTTTGTTTTACAAAGCGGCGTTCGGTTAACTTTGATCGGTTATGATAAATCGGACATGAAGTTCTTCACTTCGAATTCTTCTGCATCTTACTGCGACGAATATTCTCCTGCAGGCGATCTTTCAGCCCTGACAACAGCTGCTTCCCAAGACCTTCTACAGAAAGCTGCCTTAAAAAAGCTCATTTTTCCTTTAAGTAAATCACGCAGTTAATTTTCTTTAACCTAAAAAGAGGCTTGTTTAGCAGAATGCATTTCTGATAAACAAGCCTCTTTTTATTCAGTACGACAATTTAATTTATTCTGCTTTATGGCGCATATGTGGGAATAACAATACATCGCGAATGGATGCACTATCGGTAAGAAGCATAACCAAACGGTCTACGCCAATTCCTAGACCACCCGTTGGTGGCAATCCATATTCAAGCGCCGTCACATAATCTCTATCCATCATATGAGCTTCGTCATCACCAGATTCACGTTGTTTCACCTGGTCAAGGAAACGTCCCTCTTGATCGATTGGATCGTTCAATTCAGAGAATCCGTTTGCAAGTTCACGTCCATAAATAAAGATTTCAAAACGATCTGTGATATCTGGATTATTCTTATTGCGTTTTGCCAACGGCGAAATTTCAGTAGGATGTCCAGTAATAAAGGTCGGCTGTATCAATGTTTCTTCTACTTTTTCTTCAAAAGCTGCATTGAGGATACCGCCTATTCCATGCTTCGCTTCATATGGTACATGAATTTCATCTGCCATAGCCCTAGCTTCTTCAACCGTCTTAACTTGGCTGAAATCTTTTCCCGTTACTTCGAGAACAGCATCGTTCATGCTGATGCGACGGACTTTGCTCAAATCGATTTCCGTACCTTGATAGTTGATTACAGTCGTTCCTAAAACAGCTTTAGCTGCTTCGACAATAATACCTTCCGTGATATCCATAAGGTCATTATAATCAGCAAATGCCTGGTATATTTCTACTGAAGTGAATTCTGGATTATGACGAACATCAATGCCTTCATTTCTAAATACGCGTCCAAGTTCATAAACCCTTTCCAAACCGCCGACAATCAAGCGTTTGAGATAAAGTTCCGGTGCGATGCGCAAGTAAAGATTCATATCCAAAGCATTGTGATACGTAACAAACGGACGAGCTGCGGCTCCACCTGCAATTGGATGCATAACTGGAGTTTCAACTTCTAAGAAGTCTCTTGTATCTAAATAATTGCGAATGGATTTAATAATTTTGCTGCGAGCAATAAATGTATTGCGTACTTCTGGATTTACGATAAGGTCCAAATAACGTTGACGATAACGAACTTCTACGTCTTTTAAACCATGGAATTTTTCTGGAAGAGGACGCAAGGATTTGGACTGAAGTTCAAAGCTTGTGACCTTTACACTGATTTCGCCACGATGTGTTTTGAAAACTTCGCCTTCAACACCGATAATGTCACCAATGTCGAGCAAACGGAAATTTGCATATTGATCTTCGCCAACAACATCGAGTTTGAAATACAACTGAATATTGCCCGTAATATCCATCAATGTCGTAAAACTGGCCTTGCCATGTCCGCGAACGGCCATTAAGCGTCCAGCTAATTTTATGCTTTTACCTTCGAGTTCATCATACTTGTCAATTACCTCTTGTGCATGATGTGTTATTTCAAAACGGCGACCGAATGGTTCAATGTCCTTTGCAGCAAAAGCTGCCATTTTTTCCCGACGAACCTGCATGAGTTCGTTCATATCCGTGACCACAACGGCCTGTTCATTCTTTTCTGCCATACTAATTCTGATTCTCCTATCTTTGCGCTTTAAGCTCTGATTTCCAGAATTTGATATTTCAATACCCCTGCTGGAACATGTACTTCGATCGTACTGCCGACTTTTTGTCCCATAATTGCTTCACCTACTGGTGATTCATTGGATATTTTAAATTCTGTCGGATCGGCTTCAGCTGAACCAACCAATGTATATTCGAGATCTTCATTGAATTCCAAATCACGAATAACCACCGTATTTCCTAAACGAACTTTATCTACAGATTTATCGTTTTCCTGAATCAAATCACTGTTGCGCAGCATTTTTTCCAGGGTCAAAATTTCACCTTCAATAAAAGCCTGTTCATTCTTAGCATCTTCATACTCAGAGTTTTCACTGATATCACCGAAATCGATTGCCTGTTTGATTCTCTCGGCTACTTCAATTCTGCGTACACTTTTTAAGTTTTCCAGTTTCTCTTCAAGCTTTTTCATACCCTCTTCGGTCAACATTACTCGCTTATCCGCCATGTTTTTGCGCCCCTTTATTTTTGAATTGAAAACGAAAGCCGAAATCGAAGCGACTGTCATTCAAAACCTTCGATCTCCAATCACTAACTTTCTCTAAGCATTAAGTCAATATAAATAAGTGTCAAGCAATAACTTGACACCTTTACGAAAATATCTTAATGATTACTAAACATTATATGTTTTTTTCCCCAGCTTGTCAATTCTCCGCCTCATTATATTTGAGTACCATTCGATCGAGGATTTGTTTAAAATCATCGCGTGTTTCAGCCTGATTGAAGAGCCCGCGAAGCTCCGCTCCGTATTTAAGCCCTTTGGTGTACCAAGTAGCGTGTTTTCGCATTTCCCGCGGACCTATATAATCGCCTTTGAACTCGAGCAGCATATCTAAGTGGCGCTCGATCAGCTCTGCTCTTTCTGGAATTGTCGGTCCTGCAACCTCACGTCCCGTCTGCAGAAATTCCTTGAACTGTTTAAATATCCACGGATTTCCCTGTGCCGCACGACCGATCATAACTGCATCGCAGCCTGTTTCCTCAAAAATCCTAGACAAATCATGGCAGGTCCTGACATCACCATTGCCAATTACCGGGATCGATACACTTTTTTTGACATCGGCAATGATTTTCCAATCCGCCTGCCCATGATAATATTCTTCCCGCGTTCTCCCATGCACAGCAATTGCATCCATTCCAGCTTCTTCCGCCAATTTTGCCATTTCCACAACATTTATATGCTGATCATCCCAGCCTTTACGCATTTTTACCGTAACAGGCATCTTCACCGCTTTACGGACAGCCTGCATAATCGCAAAAGCCTTTGGCGGATTGAGCATCAAAGCAGAACCTTCAAAGTTTTTTACGATTTTAGGTGCCGGGCATCCCATATTGATATCAATGATATCTGCACAACCTAAGCTTTCAACATAGGCTGCCGCCTCGGCCAGAGTTTCTGGTTCAGCTCCAAATAACTGCATGGAAAGCGGTCTTTCGCTTTTTTCAGTTTTAAGCATTTCCAAAGTATGCGTATTTCTATATTTTATGCCCTTATCACTGACCATTTCAGCGTAAACTAACGCACAGCCCATTTCCCTGGCCAAAATCCGATAAGCCATATCGGTGACGCCTGCCATCGGGGCTAAAAAGACCGGATTTTTAAACTCAAACTTTCCTATAAACATATATTTCTTCCACCTCAAAAATAGTGAGCTGCCTAAGCAGCTCACTTGAACATTCAAATATTGCGCTCATATAAGACCCTTAAACCGCTAAGCGTCAAGAAATGATCTATTTTGTCAATTGTTTTCGATTCCTTGGCAATCATCGTAGCCAAGCCCCCCGTCGCTATGACCTTGGGTTCAATTTTCATTTCAGACTTGATTCGACGAACAATTTCATCAATCTGCCCGACAAAACCAAAGATAATACCAGCCTGCATCCCCGATATCGTATTGCGACAAATTACAGATTTTGGTGTAACCAATTCAATTCTTGGCAGCTTGGCGGTGCGTTGAAACAGTGCCTCCGCCGAACTTCCAAGACCTGGAGCTATTACGCCTCCTTGGAAGTCGCCTTTTTCATCGACTACGTCAAAAGTCGTTGCCGTACCGATATCAATGACAATAAGCGGCCCACCATATTGTTCATAGGCTCCGACAACATTTACGATACGGTCTGCGCCAATTTCTCGTGGATTTTCATACTTAAGGCGAATACCTGTTTTTATGCCAGGTCCCACTACCAGTGGCTTGATCTTGAAATAGCGCTGGCACATCTTTACGAGCGGTACTACTAAAGGTGGTACTACCGAAGAAATGATGATCGCACTGATATCCGTCATTTTTATTCCATGGAAATTAAACAAGTTATTGATGAGCATGCCATACTCATCCCCAGTTTTTTGCCTGTCCGTCGAAATTCGCCAATGACGCAGCAATTTTTTTCCTTCGTAGGTTCCTAAAACGATATTGCTGTTTCCAATATCAAAAACTAAAAGCATGCTGTTTCCTCCAATGATTCTTGTCATGTTTTTACTGTTTTATAGATTATATATGTGGCCGAATCGATACATCCCCGGCCAAAACACGTCTGATTTGCTTGCCGCACTTAACCAATAATGCTCCATCAGCATCAATATCCTCTGCTACACCAGAAAAAGTTTCATTTATGCCGATGACATTGACTTCCTGCCCCAATGTCACAGAATATTTTTTCCACTCGTCCAAGACATCTGCAAAACCAGTCTTCATAACTTGATAATACAATGTTTCAAGCTCTACCAAAACCGCTTGCATCAAATCAAGTCGTGACACTTTTTGTCCCTTTATAATGGAAAGCGAAGTAGCAATCTGTGATAGTTCTTCGGGAAAATCTTTTTGCTCTACATTGACATTTACGCCAATTCCAATCACAACATGATTGATTCGATCCATTTCGGCGCTCATTTCCGTCAAAATACCTACCAATTTTTTTCCGTCATATAAAATATCATTTGGCCATTTTATGCCAACTTTTACATCCACTATACGCAAAACAGCCTTTACGACAGCAACCGCTGCCATCAATGTACATTTTGGCGCATCTTGCGGCAAAAAATTCGGACGTAATATCAAAGAAAACCAAAGCCCTTTATGAAGTGGCGAATACCAGCCTCTCGATAGCCTTCCTCGCCCATCATTCTGTGTTTCGCTGACAACAAGTGTACCATCAGCAGCGCCCTCTGCCGCCAGGATTTTTGCTTTGTTATTCGTTGAAGGAACCTCTGTATAATACAGGATTTCCTGTCCTAAAGTTTTACAGGCAAGCCCATTTTTTATCTCATTTGGCAGCAATAAATCCGGTGTCTCACGCAGGCAATAGCCACTGCGTGAATGGCTTTCTATCGCATAGCCAGCCTGTTTAAGCTCTCGTATATGCTTCCATACAGCTGTCCGCGACACATTAAGTGCTTTTGCTATCTCTTCTCCGGAAACATAAGTTCCAGCAGCTTGGCGCAGCACAGTCAATATATTGGATCGCATTGCTTTATCCCCTTTATCCATTTCTATCATCCCAAATCAATCTCATACTATAATAGCGTATCACCTAGAGATACGCAAGCAAAAATAGCACCTTGACCCACGTTCTATTTTGCTATCGTTTTTATTTTCCTAAACATTTCAAAGAAATTTCCGAGAAGTTTCAAAGAAAGAAGTCTTATAGTGTACTTATGCAACAATTACCAAGAATAATTGGAGGGAATATATGATGAATTTAAAAGCAACGAAAAAGAAGGCCATTATCTTGGCTATTGCCGGCGCTTTCGCCGCTACCGGAATTGCCGCACCACTGATGCAAACGGTTTCAGCATCTGCAAAAACAGAACAGGCCCAGGCGCAGCAACAAGTTCAACCACCAAAAATGACGGATGAAATGGCCACACAAGCAGCACAAAAACTAGGAATCGACAAACAATTGCTCATCGACTTTCAGGCAAAAGGCAATACCATCCGTGATTTACACATGGCTATGGTCGTCGCCGATGCCAGCCAGCATTCGCTGACAGAAGTCATCACCGCAAAGATCAACGGCAGCAGCTGGCCTGAACTTTGCAAGAGCTATAACCTTGATGAAACAAAACTTCACCAAATCGAACAAGACCACATGGCAAAAAAACTCGCAACAGAAATTTCTTTGAGTGAAGATACCATCAAAGGCCTCTTAGGCAATGGTTATCAGCCACAGGATATTGTTATGGCAAGCATCTTAGCAAAAAAAGCTGACAAAGATATCCAAGCTGTTCTCGATATGAAAAAAATCAACAACCATTGGCAAGATGTTGCAAAAACACTGAACGTCAGTGATGCCGATATTCAAGCAGCATTGCAAACAATGCCTCATATGATGCCAGGCGGTCCACAGCAGCCAGGCCCTGGCATGCCGCCTCCAACAGATGCGCCGGCTCCAGGTACAGATAATGCTCCTGCCGCAGATGCAGCAACAGCTCAATAAAAACATAAATAAAACCCGCCTCTCGGCGGGTTTTATTTATGTTCAAAACATCGTCTCAATCGTTCCAATAACATCCCCGCGATGATTTTTTAAAATCGGCGGAAATTTTTCTAAAAGCTCTTGATGCTCTTCATCCGTAATGAAATTGAGATGTTTCAATACCCCGATTACCATCGGATTGATTGCACTATAGCTGCCATCTTCTATTTTGAAAGCTGCTCCAACGCCAAGTTCTCTCGATGCTAAACAGTATACCGCATCGGCCCCAATTTTGGCGATTACACGCCCTTTGGTCATCTGTGCTACAATCGTATCGATTCGACCAGTACCACCAACAATTTCAGGATAAGCGGACATGGCATCACCAATTTTACGCACAGAATCTTCGTATTCGCCCCATTGTGCTTTTTCTGGCACAGCTAATCTGGCATAAGCCAGTGCCATATTATAAAGCGGCAGATAAAATACAGGAACGCCACAACCATCAATACCGATTTCTAAATCGGACTCTGCTATCTTAGCTGCCATCGCAACCGATTTATGCATGATTTTTTGTATCTCATGTTCTGGCTTCGTATAATTTTCTAAAGAAATATTGAGCATACTGCCTAACGCCAACATACCCGAATGTTTGCCTGAACAAGCATTATGGACCGGCTGCGGCTTTTGATGGTTTTCGGTAAGCGCCTTAGCTGCCCTGCTGTTCATTGGACGTGCCGGTCCACAATCAAGAACGCCTGTCGTCAACTTTAATTTAGCTAAAATTTGTTCAATGAGTTCTACATGCATAGGTTCACCGCTATGTGAAGAAACCAAGATTGCCAATTCCTTCTGGGTTATCCCAAACGCATCCAACCCACCTTTTTGGACAAAAGGCAGCGCCTGAAAAGGCTTTGCCGCACTGCGCCAAAACATTTTTTTCTTTGGATCCCCGACGCAATCGACAATTTTCCCCATTGCATCAACTGCAATGATATCACCACGATGTATATTTTCGACTTTACCGCCGCGTGTGTATTGCAATAAAATCTCGCTCATAGTATCACCTGTTCTTTCCTATCTAGTAAGTCTCTTTGTATTATAAGCAAAAGAAAAGAGGAAGGCAAGCGCCTTCCTCTTTTCTTTTGCAATTAATGTACTTCATGATCCTTACCAGTGATATTGAGTTCAAGCTTTGGTTCAGCAGGCTCTGTTGCCTTGCTTTTTTCTGCCTCAGCTTCAGCTTTTGCATCAGTGGCTTCTTTAAGCGCTTTGATTTCTTCCACTATATCGCCCGGAGTGCCATCTTGTGGAGTTTCATCTTTTTTCTCCACTTTACTCGTTATAACCCCTTTGGTCATCAGTTCTTCAAGCTGTGAAGCTTCAAGTGTTTCATACTCCATCAAGGCTTCGGCAATTAAAGTTAATTTATCGAGATTATCTTTGATGAGGGTGCGGCATTCTTCGTATGCATCCTCAATGTATTTCCGTACTTCTTTATCGATCTCGCTAGCTACCTCTTCACTGTAATTGCGTTGATGGTTGAGATCTCTACCTAAAAATACCTGATGGTCTTGCCCTTCGCCAAATGAAATCGGGCCCAAGACGTCACTCATCCCGTATTGTGTAATCATGCTGCGAACAAGCTGTGATGCCCGCTGAATATCATTTTGCGCACCTGTGCTGATTTCTTTCAAAACGACTTCTTCCGCAACACGTCCGCCAAGAAGGGTTTTGAGTTTGTCCATCAATTCACTGCGCGTTGCATAGGCACGATCTTCTTTTGGCAGCATCAGTGTATAACCACCCGCTCTGCCACGAGGAATAATCGTAACTTTATGCACCGGATCTGCATTTGGCAGAAGCATGCCCACCAAAGTATGTCCGCCTTCATGAAATGCCGTCAAACGTTTTTCACGATCACTGACAAGTTTCGATTTACGCTCTGGTCCTGCCATGACGCGTTCAATCGATTCTTCAAGCTCAGGCATAGCAATCTTCTTCTTGTTGCGTCTTGCCGACAAAAGTGCTGCTTCATTGACCAGATTACTCAAGTCAGCACCGGTGAAACCAGGGGTCCGTCTTGCCAAAACATCCAAATCAGCGTCTTCAGCGACTGGTTTTCCTTTGGTGTGGACCTTAAGAATTGCCATACGCCCTCTTACATCTGGCTTATCGACCACAATCTGGCGATCGAAACGACCTGGACGCAAAAGTGCCGGATCTAAGATATCGGGACGATTTGTCGCAGCTACAATGATGATTCCTTCATTTGCCGCAAAGCCATCCATCTCAACGAGCAGCTGATTGAGCGTTTGTTCTCTTTCATCATGTCCGCCGCCGACGCCAGCACCACGCTGACGACCCACTGCATCGATTTCATCGATAAAGACGATGCATGGTGCATTTTTCTTAGCCTGTTCAAACAAGTCACGCACACGTGATGCACCGACACCGACAAACATTTCAACAAAGTCCGACCCGCTGATTGTAAAGAATGGTACACCAGCTTCACCAGCAACCGCACGTGCCAGCAATGTTTTTCCCGTACCCGGAGGACCAAAGAGTAAAACACCTTTTGGTATGCGTGCACCGAGATCATTGAACTTCTTTGGGTGCTTGAGGAATTCTACGACTTCTTCAAGTTCCTGTTTAGCTTCATCAGCCCCAGCAACATCCTTGAAATTGACTTTGATCTTATCGCCGCCGCTCATTTTAGCACGGCTCTTGCCAAACGACATAACCTTGCCGCCGCCACCTTGTGTCTGCTGCATGATAAAGAACCAAACACCAATCAAAAGGAGCATTGGCAATAAAGATGAGAATATCGTCGACCACCATGGTGGTTCTGGCGGATTTTCCGCTTTTATAGTCACGCCTTTATCCTGTAGATTCTTGACCAGATTGCTGTCTCCATTTGGTGAATTCGGCGTAATCGTCGTAAACTCCGTGCCATCAGCTAAGGTTCCCTTAATGATATTATCAACGATGGTCACCTTTGACACATTTTTGGATTCAACCTGTTGTAAAAAATCCGTATAGTTTATTTCCTGTTTTGTAGTGCTTCTTGTCGAAAAATAATCAATTACAGAAATCGCAATCAAGATAATCAACAAATAAAAGCCTACATTTCGCAAAAACTTATTCAATCGGTCGCCCTCCCTCTCCGCGGAGCACATAGTCAAACAGGGCTCCATAGAAATTTATTATATCATCAAATAATACATTTAACAATTTAAACCGAAACACTTTCTAACGAAGCGTTTCTGTGTAAACCCCCTTTGCTTATTTGGCGTATATTTCCTTTTTCAAGATGCCGATGAACGGAAGATTACGATACTTTTCTGCATAATCAAGTCCATAACCCACCAAGAATTCATCCGGCACCGAATAGCCGCAGTAATCAATATTCACTTCGGCCTTGCGGCGCTCTGGTTTATCAAGCAAAGCGCATAATTTTACACTAGCCGGCTTTCTGTCTTTGAAATTCTTCAACAGATAGCTCAGCGTCAATCCTGAATCTATGATATCTTCAATAATCAACACGTGTTTTCCTTCTACACTGAAGTCTAAATCTTTTAAAATTTTTACAGTCCCGCTTGTTTCAGTACTCAAACCATAGCTTGAAGCAGCCATGAAATCAAGCTGTACAGGCACGTCGATAGCACGAACCAAATCTGAAAAAAATACGACGGCACCTTTTAAAATACCTACAGCAAAAATCTCTTTACCGGCATAATCCTTGCTGATTTGCTTTCCTAAGCGTTCAACACAAGCTGCCAAATCCTCTTTGCTGTAAAGTACCTGTTCAATATCGTCTGTCATCATCTAAAAAATCCCCTTTTTCTTGTAAATCTTCTATTCGCAAACACAAAAATCGACTGGTCCTATCGGTAACCATCGAACGACTGTTTTGGCGAAGGCCGCCAACCCAAAAGATCTCGTTCTGGTCACAAAAAAGCGGAATCCTATCTCTTGTATTGCGATCAATTTTCTCATCAATAAAAAATTCTTTGAGCTTTTTGCTGCCCTGAAGCCCTGCTGGTGAAAACTTATCGCCATCTCGTCTTGAACGGACAAATATTGCCCCTTGCAAGGTGTCTGCATCGCAGATGACCCTTGTCTTTCCTGTCGTTTTTTCCCAAGAATCGACAAACTGAGCCTCAATGACAATTCCCATAGCTGCAATCGAAGTTCGCCCCGGAATCTTGATTTCTACCGGATCTTGCCTAAATTTTAGTTCACCGGCTCGCTCCCGGCCAAACTCAATCACATCATACCTGCAATAGGCTCTTAATCCGCGTGGAAGCTGCTGCACGTCGCCGGTTTTAGCCGACAAGATAAATTCCATCAACTGCTCAAGGTGGATAAAACCGATTCCTTTAAGGTCTCCTTTGATTTTGTCTACGAGTAACCGCAAGACTTCGCGTTTTATCGCTTTAGGCTGACCGCCAAAACGTAAGCGGTCAAGAACTAGTTTTTCTTGGCGCATCGTAATCAGACTTGTCCAGCAGTCAATCGCTGATTGTTTCACAAAATCGTGTTCATCCCCCAAAAGGATTGCACTGCGGCAAAGAGCTGCCTCTATCGCTGGGTTATAGTCTGCCTGTAGCTTTGGCATCAATTCCAGCCGAATTTTATTGCGGGTATATTGGGTCTGGGCATTCGTTTCATCAAAACGCGGCTCTAAAGCATTTGCTGCGCAATAAGCCTCGATATCCGCCTTTGTCAAAAACAAAAAAGGTCGGATGATATCACCTGACACTGCCTGCATTCCCCGAAGTCCCTGACTTCCTGCCCCACGGAACAAATGCAGAAGGACGGTTTCCGCCTGATCGCCTTGATGATGTGCCGTTGCGATTTTCGCATCGTCAAAAGGAGCTGCTACTTCGCGCAAAAAAGCATACCGAACCTCACGAGCAGCAGTTTCATCGGAAAGGCCATGCATCGCTGCATACGCAGGAACATCAACGGAGCGTACTTCATAAGGCAAATTATTTTTCTGACAAAAATCGGCCACAAAAGAAGCATCCTGTTTTGAGGCTTCACCGCGAAACATATGATCTAAATGTGCAACCTTAAGTTTAAGCCCATATTCTTTTTGTAAATACAAAAAAACATGGGTAAGTGCCAACGAATCCGGTCCACCAGAACAAGCAATCACAATTGCAGCTCCTGGTTGGAATAATTTGTTTTTTAAGCACCAGGCACCGACTTCTTCTAACATGAAAACCATCCCAATCTATATCTCTGCAATCACAAGCAGAAAAAAGCACCCCTCTCAGAGTGCTTTCGCATATCAGCTATTCAGATCGACGCGGACCGCCGCCTCGACCGCCACGTTTTGAATCCGTATTTTTTCTCAAGTCAGTGAGTCTTTCATCGCTGTCTTTTAAAAACTTGGTCAACTTATCTTCAAAAGAAGGAGCATTAAATCGATTCGGTCTCCTGAAATCACTTACTGGAGCGCGGCGCGGCGCTGGCTTATAGCCTGTTGAAACCGCCGGTCTCTGTGCTGTTGTTGGTTCTGCAGGTTTCTTTTCCTGTAACTGCTTAATCGATAAGCCAATCTTACCACGATCATCGATTGTCAGGACTTTGACCTGAACTTTATCTTTTTCTTTAAGGAAATCCTTCACGTCTTTTACATATACATCGGCAACCTCAGATATATGAATCAAACCCACTTTACCGCCCGGCAATTCAACAAATGCACCAAAATTTGTGATTCCGGTTACTACGCCTTCTACCACACTGCCAACTTCAATGGACATACTAATTTTACTTCCTCCTTAAACTTTACATTACACCGCTATTATAACCTTGCCACTTCAAAAGTGTCAAGAAAATACAGTCTACTTCTTCGATGAAATATATGGCATTTCGCCCTGTTTTGTCATTCCTAGCTCTTCGCGAGCAACCTTTTCTATATATTCAGGTTTCTCTAAATCCGCTTTTTCTTTTTTGAGTTCTTCATTGATCTTTTTTGCTTCATTTTGCCTGATTTGTACAGCTGCCTGTTCCTTTGCTATCGCATTGAGACAAATCTGCTGCTGTACCGCAGCATACGAAAAGTATCCGATGACGACGACCAGCAGCACAATAAACCAATTAAAACTGCGCTTTCTCTGTTTCATGCCATCACTCTCCTGCCTTTCGTACACACTATATTACTATACAGAGGTTTTCCTTTGCATGCAATAGCCTGCCTGCATTTCTTTTTCAATTTGATAGACAAATATTCACTCTTCGTGCCACTGAAAATAATCCGTGCCAGCAATACGGCGATATACCGAGCTGCATTCATCACAAATGAAATGGTCCAAAACATCTTGCATATTTAATTTACCATCGACGATACGAACCGGCTCGCCCTCTACAAAACGCATTTGCGCCTTACAACGAGGGCATGCACACTTGCCTTTGTCATCGCGTTTGAGCTGCATTGGCTGAAGATCTCCGACCGAAGCCGTTTTATGAAGCTTCTTATGCTTCTTTTTCGGTAAGTCACTGGCAATATAATATTCGGTATGCACTAATGGTCGAAAAACCAGCCGGCACTTTTTGCAGCTGTAATGATCTTCCGTATCTTCCATATTTAATTTTCCATCGATGATTTTCACGGGAGAACCTTCGATAAAGTCCAATACACCGCCGCATTCTGGACATATCCGTTTGCCATCCTCTCCGAAAACCAACTTTCTCGCTTCCATAGGTATCACCAAATTTCTTATTATTTGCCTTAATTTTTATCCGAATCATCTATTGCAATTTGCATATAATCCATCGAAATCTTCAAAGGTCTCCTGCTTGTATATTACCACAAAAAAGCCTCTGCTGTACATAGCTGACAACTTCAAAATAACTCATATGCTCGTTTGAAAAAGCTCTGTTTCCACCTTATACTTTTCTATACAATCCACAATGGATTTCGCCGCAGCCGGTTTTTTACAAGCATGGGCATTTTCTCGCATAGAAGCGAGTTTTTTTTCATCAGATAAAAGTTCTTTGACGACCATTCCAATAGTATTGCTGTCTTTTATCCAGATAGCCGCCCCTTTGCCTTCGACATACGCTGCATTTTCTGTTTCGGGACCTGGTATAGGCTCATGCAAAAGCATGGGAAGTTCCATTGCTAAGGCCTCGCAAATGGTAAGTGCTCCTGGTTTACTGATCAAAAACGCCGCGACTGCCATCAATTCCTGGACGTTATTAGAATAACCCCATACCTGGATCTTATGCTTTGAATGATTTCGATTTTCTTCTATTTCTGACCAAAGCGATGCATTTGCTCCTGTTACGACTAAAATCTGTATAGGCTGCGAAAGTTCTTCTAACTGCAAAAGTGCTGTCTTAACACCGCCAAGCCCAAGACCACCGCCCATAATCAAAGCAATAGGCGAAGAAACAGCTAAATCGAATTTCTGCAGTAATGCGACCCGATCATAGGTAGCATCAAAACAAGCATCAATAGGAATTCCCGTAACATTTATTTTTTCTATCGCAATGCCGCGGTTTACCAGTTCTTTTTTTGCTTCATCCGTCGCAACAAAATAAAGATCTACATGTTTATAAACCCACATCTGATGGATTGAAAAATCGGTAATAACGCAGGCCAGAACCATGTCTGCCTGCGCATTCTTCTTGAGATAAGATGCTGCTGCGCAGGGAAAAGGATGTGTGCAAATGACCAAATCCGCTTGATGCTGCCGAATCAAATCTTCCATATTTTTTTTCATAGCCAAGGCCAACATGCTTTGGGCTGAAAACCCTTGTAACCGGCCGCCCGTAAAATTATATAAGAAATCATACACATTGGGTACATAGTCTAACATCTTCAAGTAAATCTCTTTCAATAACCCGTTCAGATAACCTGTTTCTGTCGACATAAAATCCACTACTGCAATATTGGACTTTGGATATTTTATTTTCATCTCATTGCTGACGGCTTCCGCAGCTTTATTATGACCGGAGCCTATGGATGCCGTGACAATAAGAATATTTCTCTTATGCATATTTTCTCGTTCCTCCAACGTATCATGCCCAATCTTCCAGAGCCTGCGAACGCTGCTTTCCCATTCGATGAAACCCGTTCTTTTCTCTTTTATAATTATATCATATACGCAGTATACATTCTAACATATTCATTCTAGGCTGTAAAATAAGCCGTCTTAAAAATACTGCTGCTCTCTGAATTTCATCTGAAAAACCAATCCATCAATATGCCGTCAATCCGCCGTCCACTGTCCAAACTGCACCAGTCACAAAACTTGCCTTAGACGAGGCAAGAAAACAGATGACCTCGGCCGCCTCATCAGCTGTGCCGATTCGCCCGATTGGATATAGCGAGCTCATTTCCTTGATTTGCTGTTCTTTATCTACGCCATCGATCAGTTGTGCCCGCGTCAGAGGTGTATCGATATCGCCAGGACATATGCAGTTGACGCGAATCCGCTCTGGCGCCAGCTCAAGTGCCAATGCCTTCGTGAATGTCGTAACTGCCCCCTTAGATGCGCAGTAAGCCGAGCATAAGTAGTTTCCATTGATGCCCGCATCTGAAGACACATTGACTATCGAGGCATCGGTACCGCCTTTAAGCAAGGGCAAAGCATATTTACACATAAAATATGTACCTTTGATATTTACAGCCATGATACGGTCAAACGCCTCTTCTTCCATATCCTCTATAGACCGCTCAAAATAAAGTCCTGCCGAATTGATCAATACATCAAGACTGCCATCTAAAAGTAAAGCAGCCTCCTGCATTGCTTCTTTGCAAGAACTGGCAGAAACTACATCTGCCTGAATGAAAAACACCTTGCCTTCATACGCAACCAAACCTCGTGCCAAAGCCGCAAAACGCTCTTTTGAACGTCCCAGGAGGATTACCTTATACTCTTGTTCTAAAAGAATTTTTGCTGCCGCCAGCCCAATACCTGATGTTCCACCCGTAATCAATGCCGTTTTTTCTTTTTTTGCCTCTTTCATACAACACCCCAGAAAAACAAAAAGCCAGGTTCTCAGAACCCGGCTTTTGTTTTATTTGTTTACAGCATCTTTAAGTGCTTTGCCTGCTTTGAATACAGGATTTTTTGAAGCTGGGATTGTAATTTCAGCACCAGTCTGAGGATTACGTCCTTTTCTTGCTTCACGTGCTTTTACTTCAAAAGTACCGAAACCAATTACCTGGACTTTGTCATCTTTTACAAGTGCTTCTTCAACACTTGCAAATAATGCGTTGACTGCTTTTTCTGCATCTTTTTTTGTTAAGCCAGCCTTGTCTGCAACGCTAGCCACCAATTCAGTTTTATTCACGAGTATAGCCTCCTTTGAAATGATTACGTTTAGCTTAATTCGCTATCGTTGCCTTTATTCCTCTTTATTTCGAACATTTTCTGCAAAAAAATATAAAATTTTATAAAATACGGGAAAAAAGGCTATTTTTCTGCCTTTTTTTTCCTTTTTGCCGCATTCCAAAATTCATCGAGTTCCGCTAAAGAAAACGTCGCCCAAGAACGTCCACTCGCTTTTACAAGCTTTTCTACCGTCATAAATCTCGTGCAAAATTTGCGGTTTGTTCCATTCAATGCAACCTCAGCATCGACATGCAGGAAGCGAGAAAGATTGACTACAGAAAACAGCACATCGCCTAATTCTTCTTCAATTTCATTTTGAGCATGGCTTGCGACCGCCGCCTTGAGTTCGTCTATTTCTTCAGCTATCTTGCCCCAAACAGGAGCCATTTCTGCCCAATCAAAACCGACTTTCGACGCTTTATGCTGTAATTTATAGGCGCTCATCAAAGCCGGTAAATCCTTTGGCACTCCATCGAGCACAGATTTACGTTCTTTTTTCTCTTCTTTTTTTATGTTATCCCAGCTCGTAATGACAGCAGCAGCATCTTCTAGTGACACATCACCGAACACATGCGGATGGCGCCGAACGAGTTTGGAAACAATTCCATCGACGACATCCTGCATCGAAAAATCGCCACATTCCTCTGCCATGCGCGCATGAAATACGATTTGCAGCAAAAGATCACCAAGCTCTTCGCACAAAAGGTCGACATCTTTTAAATCAATCGCTTCGATGACTTCATAGACTTCTTCAATGAGATTTCTGCGCAACGATTCATGTGATTGCAAAAGATCCCATGGACAGCCTCCCGGCGAACGCAAAGTAGCCATGATATCAACTAAGGGGTCTAGCGTAAATACTTTTTTGCTTGTATCTAAAGGTGGAACATATAGACTTGTGAGATGGTCAATGCCTTGTTGGCGATCGAGTTCGAAAAGTTCAATCGGAGAGATCTTCTCATCTGGCAGCCCTAAATTCTGTACCAAAACCACATTGTGATCATCTGGATACGTTTCCATCAAACTGAGCTTTGTATCCGAGGCTACTTGCCCATTATAGACCTGTGTCACTACCAAAGCTGTTGGCATCTGTGCTGGCAAGTGCTCAAGATCCGCCGCATCGACAATCGTCAAGCCTTCTATCGGATCAATGCCAAGCCGGACGTAAAGCACTTCAGCGAAGCTCATGCCTGGCAGTATATCAACCGCAATGCCTCGTTCTTTGGCCATGTCACGAATCAATACAACGGTTCTCTCCGCTACGAGCGGACTTCCCGGTACAGCATAGACAACATCGACGCCCGCAGCTGCTTTTTCTATGACATCCACTGAAATCGCCGTATACACTTCATCGAAAGTCGCTTTGTTTTCATAAAAAGCATCATACGAAGAAAAGCTCACACCACGTTTTTTTATTTCATCCACGGTAGGATGTTTCGCGGTCCGCAGCAAAAGCTGTTGCGCTTGCTGCATTTTTTCCCAAGTTCCAAGGGTAATCAAGTCAAAAGAACCTGCTCCCAAACCAACAATTGTTATACTGCCCAAAAAAAGGCCTCCTTTAAATCTGTGTCTTCACTTTAGAGCCATCTTCACCAGCAAGAATCATCAATATGCGGGTAAGATAATTCAATATGTTTTTCTTGCTCGTCGGGGTTGCTTTTATGCGCATAAGCTGTGCCGGGCCTGGCAAAAAGCGCAGTACCGAACCCAACTGATTCTTGAGTTTCAATAAATCGTCGACCTCAAACGCCGGTTCCGGGCCAAAGGTAATCTCCACGAACATCGATTTTTCAACAATGGATTTTATTCCAAGATCTCTGGCATAATTTTTAAGGCGCGCTACCTGCAGCAAATTCATGACAACAGGGGTCGGCTCACCAAAGCGATCGATCAAGTCGTCGAGCAGGCTTCGAATCTGTTCACCATTGCGAAGAGCTGCGATTCTCTGATAGATCTCAATCTTATGCATTGCATCGGACACATAACCGCCATCGATATAAGCTTCCGTCTGTACTTCAATGACCGGATCGATTTTCTCAACTGTTTTTTGTCCGCTTTTGAGTTCTTGAACAGCTTCTTCTAAGAGGCGACAGTACATTTCAAAACCGACACTTGCAATATGCCCATGTTGCTGTGAACCAAGAAGATTCCCGGCCCCGCGAATTTCAAGATCGCGCATGGCAATTTTGAACCCTGCCCCAAGTTCGGCAAACTCTTTAATGGCCTGTAACCGTTTTTCTGCTGTTTCCGTCAACACCTTATCTTGCTGATAAACAAAGTAGGCAAATGCCATATGGCTAGAACGCCCAACCCGCCCACGCATCTGATAAAGCTGTGACAAGCCGAAGTGGTCGGCATTATAAACAATGATCGTATTGGCATTGGCTACATCAAGTCCATTTTCGACAATACTCGTCGCCAATAAAATATCATACTTATTTTCATAAAAATCACTCATAACTTGCTCTAAAAGTTCTTCTGGCATCTGTCCATGTGCTGTCTGTATTCTTGCATCGGGAAGCATTTCGGCAAGCTTACTGCGCATCTTGTCGATCGTCTCGACCCGGTTATAGACAAAATAAACCTGTCCTCCGCGTTTTAGCTCACGTCGAATCGCATCACGAATAATACCGTCATTGTTTTCCACGACATAGGTCTGTACCGGAAAACGTTCTTCCGGTGGCGTCTCGATAATGCTCATATCTCTCGCCCCGACCAAAGACATGTGCAAGGTCCTAGGGATAGGTGTCGCGCTTAACGTCAAGACATCAACATTTTGCGTCAATTTTTTGATTTTTTCTTTTTGAGCAACACCGAATCGTTGCTCTTCATCAACAACTAAAAGGCCCAAGTTCTTGAATCGTACATTATTGCTATTTAAAATGGCATGTGTCCCGATAAGGATATCGACTTGTCCACTTTCAACCTTGGCAAACGTCTCTTTTTGCTGTTTAGCCGTACGGAAACGACAGACGACGTCGATGTTCGGCCCAAAGCCTTCAAAACGGCTCGTAAACGTTTGGAAATGCTGTTGTGCCAAAACCGTCGTCGGCACTAAGACAGCCACTTGTTTGCCAGCAACCACGGCCTTGAAAGCTGCTCGAATAGCCACTTCCGTTTTGCCAAAGCCAACATCTCCGCAAAGCAGGCGTTCCATTGGCTGTTCCTTTTCCATATCCGCTTTGATTTCAACCAAAGCCGTCAACTGGTCCGGTGTTTCTTCATAAGGGAAAGCGTCTTCAAATTCTTTTTGCCAAGGAGTATCTGGCGGAAAGGCAAATCCCGTTCCGCTCATCCGCTCTGCGTAAATCCGAATCAATTCTTTGGCAATATCTTGGACGGAAGCTCTAGCACGCGCTTTAGCTTTCGTCCACTCCGTCCCCCCCATACGGTGAAGTCTTGGGACATCGCCCTCTGAGCCAATGTATTTTTGCAGCAGATTGACCTGGTCTGTCGGAACAAAGAGCTTGTCGTCGCCGCCATATTTTATATGCAGGTAATCACGATGTATACCACCGACATCGAGTGTTTCGACGCCTAGATACTTCCCAATCCCATGGTTGATATGGACGACATAGTCCCCAATATTTATATCGCGGAAATGAGCGATTTTTTCGCCTTGTGCCTTACGCGCGATAACCTTCTTTTTTTGCCGGCCTAAGATATCTTTTTCTGCCACAACGACAAGATGGGCCTTGGGCAGTTCAAATCCGTTGCCAAGTGCTCCCTGCATGATATTGACCATATCCGCTTCGATTGTTTCATCGCTTTTTCGATAAGCCGATACTATTTTATGCTGTTCGAGCATGGCTTTAAGAGACTGCGCTTTGGTTTCATCACCCATAAAGACAAGAATCTTTGTCTCTCGTTCAAGCCAGCCCTTGATTTCATCAGCCACCATATCCATTTGTTTTTGAAACGGTGCCACAGCCTTGACTGTGACGCTGACAAGTACATCCGGATCAGCGTTATGTATCTTTTGCAGCATCAGCGTCGTATAGATGATATTGTTTTCTTTTGCTGTAGAAATGATTTCATCCCAGCTAAATACGCGTTCTTTTATTTCAGGACTTTCTTTGATGATCGTCACAATTTCCTCTCGCAAACGAGTTGGGTCATCGAAAATGACATTGCCCTTGCCCTCTAGATACGAAAGAAACATTGCTGGTTTACCATCTGCGCCCATTTGTGCCAAAGGCAAAATAGAAAGTTCACTGATATTTCTAAGCGAACGCTGTGAACCACTATCAAACTCACGCAGCGAATCAATTTCATCGTCAAAAAATTCAATGCGCACCGCTTCTTGAGAATTTATGGGAAACACATCGATGATACCACCGCGAGCGCTGAATTGTCCCAGGCCTTCGACTTGATCAGCATGGTCGTAACCAAGCTGTACAAGCTTTTCCAAAAGGGCATCACGCTCTATGGTATCGCCGATTTTAAGATGGAGACTTGTTCGTTCAAACTCTTGTCGAGAAAGGCCTTTTTGTGCTGCTGCCGCAGCTGTAGCGAGAACAATTACGCGTTCGCCGCGAAGCAGACGTCCGAGTACATCCATGCGTTTCGCCGCTAAATTCCGGCTCTGTGCGGCAGCTGAGAATGTGACAATATCCAGTGCTGGAAGCTCGACGATTGTTGTATTTGGCAGCAAAGACGCTAGGTCTGCTCGCCAATTTTCTAAAGAATCTTTGTTTGCCGTAATAATCACAGCGGATCGTTCACTTTTATCGTAAGAGGCTGCAAATACTGCATGTTTTTGAGAACCTGCCAACCCATAAATAAGGCTTTGCCCCTTAGTATTACCAAAACACCGACTGATTTTCGCGATTTCTTTATCCTGCAACAAAGCTGCAAAAAATTCTTTCATTATTTACACC
>CBDTTM010000025.1:0-21162 GCA_965363355.1 uncultured Selenomonadaceae bacterium
GGGGCACAGCGTTTTGCCTATATTTCCGCCATCTATACCTTTATCCTCGTATTATACGGAACCTACTTGACGAGAAGCGGCGTCCTCAGCGACTTTTCTGTCCATTCATTCGGCAAGGACAGCAGCGCTTCGACCATGGCTTTTTTGATTGGTGCAATCGCGCTGCTTGCCACACTAGTTCTAGCCGTCAAATGGTCTACGATTTTTGCTGGAAAAATCTATGACAGCCTATGCAGCCGTGAATTTTTGTTGACGGCAGGTGCTGCTGCACTGATGGGGCTCGCCATACTCGTACTCATTGGTACGTCGACCCCGCTTTTAAGCCAGCTGCTCGGAAAACCGCAGAGCATCAACCCTGATTTTTACAATCATTGCACGCTGCCACTGGCCGCCATCTTACTATTTTTGGCAATACTTGGAACTCGGCAAAAATGGGATGCACAAAATATTCTTGGCCAAGCACTGCGCCCGATCTTCCTGGCAGCAATCGTCCTCGCCGCGGCAATTTCATTTGTCTACAGCTTAACCAATCCACTGGTTATTTTGACGGTCATCTTCGCCTTGGCACTGCTTCTTTCAAGCATCCTAAAGCTCTGCCAGCGGCAAGCCATGGCTTCGGTCCTCGGGCATCTTGGCCTATCCGTCCTTTGCCTTGGAGTTCTCTTATCTTCCCTCGCAGCGGAAAAAACGACGATTGCGATGCAGCCGGGTGAAAGCATTGCTGTTTTTGGTGAAGAACTTCGTTATGATGGCATCGATGATTCTGACCCAGAACAAAAAAAACAGCTATTTTCTGTTCTTCCAGAAAACAAGCAGATAACAGCGTTGACGAAATACACGCCGGATGGCCGCGAAGCCGCTCATGAACCGGCTATTTATCGCACATTGCAAGGGGATCTATACTTGTCTCCAAGCCAAAAACAAGCCCCCGAAAAACAATTGCTTCGCCTTGCCATGAATGAACCAAAAGAGCTAGATGGCACGACCTATTGTCTAAAATCCATCCGTATGGATGCCTCTAGTCCTGAAGCACTCAAATTCATCGCTGCAATATCCTTGCGTTCAGCAAAAGGAGAAACGAACTATGAGCTCGCCATGGTCCACGACAATGGCTCTTTTCAGTCAGAACCGGTCCAAACACCAGACGATCTTGAAATCTCTTTACAAGCACTCAATAAGGATAAACAGGAAATCTCCATTGCCGTACAAGATATAAAGGCAACTGACTCCCCTGAGCTTGACGTAAGCTTCAAGCCCATGATTTTCTTAGTTTGGCTAGGCTGCGCGCTCATCACTTTAAGCTGCTTTCTCGCTTTTGCCAAAAATTTCTGTCGCAAATAAAAAACGGAAGACCTTCCAGCTTCCCCAATAAAAAGACACTTGCAAAAAACGGTTCGAAAAAGTTAGATTAAATACAGTCAACTTTTTCGAGCACAGTTCACGCAAGTGCCTTTTTTATTTGCTTTTTCCCCGGCAAGCTTCTTCTGTAATAAATGAAGCCCGATTCAAGACATCCCAAACTTTCATTGCTGCAAACATATCGCTTTGTCCTTTGCCGCCAGCCAAATCGAGTCCGAGCATTTTTTCTATTTTTTCGTAACGATAATGGATGGTATTGACATGGGCAAACATTTCTTTCGCTGTTTTTGCCCAGTTGAAACCATTTTTAAGTAAAATACGAAGCGTATCGATCAATTGCAGTTTCATATCTCGATCATAGGTGATGATGGGGCCGAGCGTTTCTGCTACATAAGCTTTAAGCTCACCGATTTCACGAGAAAAAATAACCGAGAAAATCCCCATATCATCAAATAATTGCAAAGAAACGGGTGTCGGATTTTCTGAAAATGCGAGAGCGATCTTTGCTTCGATATAAGAATGATGCAGCTTCGCCAGTTGATAAAAGCGTCCGACGCCGCCAACCAGCTTTATATTGAGCTCAGCTTCAAGCTGACCCTTATAACTCTCTGCCAGCAATTTGATTTCATTGCCCAATATCGGCATTTCTGCGGGTAAGATCAAAACCAAGGTCTTATGCCATAAAACAGGACTGAAACGTCCTGCTTTAAGCCGGCAACGCTCGATATCCAGCAAAGAGATTTCCGCTTCCCCAGTTACTGGCTCAAGCAGCAAAATACCGTAGTAGCGATCTGCCTTCAGATGCATCTTATGAAAACCTATGATGTCATGGATATTCGCGCTGCTTTGGACCAACGCTTCCGCCAAGTTTTTCTCAAGGCGCTCCGCCTGACGTTTCGCCTGCATCTGCATGTCGAGATACGTCTGCAATGCCAGTCGACGCTGGCAAAACAAATGGATTTTTTTGCTGATTTCTGTCATCTCCGTTTGACAGAAACACACGCGCAAAACTTCGGCCTTTTCGGTAAACTCATAAAAAAGCCATTTGTTCTCTCGATGATAATAGTATTCAAGCGAACTGAGCTTTGGCATATTGTGCAGCTGAGCTTGCAGCAAAGCCATATCCGGAGCTAACGCATGACTCCACAATGCCATGCCGGCGGCATCGATAAACACTAAGGGCTGCCCGATTTCTGCAGCCAAATCTGCCGCCAGTGCCTCGATGCCGCCGGTGATGAGAAGTTCCAAAAAATGCTCGTCTAACTCTGTTTGTTTTTCCATCTTCTTTCACTCCCCACCATTTTTTCCCGCAGCTTTATCGAGGAAACCAACATAGGCATCATCGAGTACCCCCAAGGCTTTTAATACATCCCAGATTTTGATCGCCACAAACAATTCAAATTTATGTGCGGCTTTTTGCACCTCGAAGCCTAGCAGCTTTTCAATGCGCTCTACCCGGTAATAGATCGTATTGACATGCACGCCGCATTTTTCTGCAGTATCCTTCCAGTTCAATCCATTGTCGAGCAAAATCCTCAAGGTATTCAAGAAACTCGCATTCTTTTGGTTATCATACGATAGAATCGGACCGAGCCCATCATATACATAACGCCTATTTTCTTCCTGACTGCGGCTGAATATATAGCGAAAAAAGCCCATATCAGAAAAGCGCTGTACGTAACCGCCTTCAGCCAATATCCCCTTAAAAGCCAGCGCGATCCTTGCCTCGCGATAACTTGCTTCGAGTTGGTTAAGCGGGTAGATCTGCCCGATACCGACAGCAAGCTCGACGCCTAGTTCTTTGGCTACAATATCCTTAAAGACTTCGGACACACGAAGTTCTGGCCATTCTTTACGAATTTCAAACGTCTCATTTTCATAAAGTGCCGGAATGATATGGACGAGGTTCCCCCGCCAATAAATCGGTCGCATCGAAGGCAGTTGGTTGCTTTCCGTATAAACCACCATGCGCTCAACAATCTGTTGGATCTGATTGCGCTCGAGTTCACCTTTGGGCTGAAGCAGTTGGATTACATAGGGCTTATCCTTATTCAAATTAAAGTGGCCCAGTGATAAAAAATCATTATGCAAATGGCTCTCTCCACCAAAAAGCTGTTCCATCAAATCCGTTTCGACGGACTCAAACAAGCGTTGTGCCTCTTGCTGTGACTGCCAATAAAAAGCCATCGCTAGCGTTGTCACCTCAAGGACCTGACGAATAACCGCTATAGACTCGGCCGCGCATTCTACAACTGCCAGCAAGGGCTGAGGCTTCTCCGTCAGCCCATAAAGGAATATTCCTCGCTCATCATAGAATTCTCTTGACCCGGCAGGCAAAACTCGGTATAAATCCAAAGGTTGCCGCAGCCCTTGACTACGACAAAGCACTTTTCCTTGTCCATCAAATACGGCCCATTCCCGTTTAAGACGTTTTTGCAAAAAAGCCACGATCTCTGGCAGGCCTTGTTCGCGGACTGCCTTGAGAAGGTCGAGCTTTGAAACTATTTTTTCCATAAAACACCTCCGGCAAGCAAAATATCATTTTGCCCTAAACTCTGAGCACTTCTGCTCCCTACGGAAAAAAGAGACTGCTCAGGAACACAGTCTCTTTACTCATTATACATTTAAGTTCTATTTCAAAATATTTTTTCCTGCCAAATAGCCAAAGGTATAGGCCCGGCCATGGCTGTTTCCCATCATGGTCACGCAATAATCGTTGGCGTAATAGTTTCCGGAAGCATTGCCCGCCGCATATAGTCCGGCAATAACCTTTTTGTTTTCATCAAGGACCTGCATATTTTCATTGATCTTTAGCCCGCCCAAGGTAACGAGCAAGGCCATAGAAATATGTGCCGCATAAAATGGCGGTTTTTCTATCGTCGTCAGACAAGTATTGCGCTTGTAAAAATCTTCATCAAAATCTTTTTTCTTGAGTTCGTTATAGCGATCTACCGATGCTTTGAGCTTTTCAAACGGCATGTTC
The DNA here is from genome assembly GCA_965363355.1 of uncultured Selenomonadaceae bacterium. Lineage (GTDB taxonomy): Bacteria > Bacillota > Negativicutes > Selenomonadales > Selenomonadaceae > CBDTTM01. The sequence continues at coordinate 4,343 of CBDTTM010000025.1, forward strand.
ATCTTCTGCGCCAGTTCTTCTAATGTATTGGCCGATTTGACGACATTATCATCGATGAGCTGCTGCAGCCTCTTTGGATCGTGGTAGACGCTCTTTAGGGATTTACAAGCTGTTTGATGAAATTCCGGCGCTTCCTCCGGCCATTTTGCATCCCAGACATTCCAGCGCGTATGGTCATTTTCCTGCCGCGTGCTGTTGGCGATGTACGCATAAGGAAGATCTTCATTGGCAAATCGATCTCCGTCGACATTGAGCCCCAGCCAAGGCTGGCGCATAACGGAATCCGCAAGCCCTGGAGCATCGACCATACCAAAATCGAAATACATCGGTGCATGGGGCGCTTCGTCCATCGCCCCGCCGACCCACATACCCATTTTCTGCCCATCACCAGTATTGGCTTTGCTTGGATAGAGGTTGATTTTGACCGTTTCACTGCTTGGAATATAATATTTCAACATTTCCTTATCATTGCCATAATCGCCCGTGCAAAGAATGATGCCCTTCTTGCCACTGAATTTTATATATTTGCCATCTTTGCCTTTTGCTATGACTGCACTGACTCGGCCATTATCACCCTGCTCACGTGCCAGCTGGACGGCCGGAGTATCAAAATGAATGTCTACGCCTTTTTGCTGAGCAGTGGATTGAAGTGTGTATGCCACCGCAATAACGGGATTGCCGCCAATCATTCCCTTTGGTGCTTTTTCAATCGCCTCTGCCGACGGCTCTAAGACAAACGTCATTGTCGGAAAGGTAGGCAGCGTCGCCCCTTCGGCTACCATTTCGTCCTGTGTCCAAACATGCTGGACCTTACAGCCGGCTTTAAGCGCCATATCGAGCAGCCAGTCATTGACTTTGCCGCTTTCATTGACCCATTTCATAACGACCCGCTGATTGCCTTTATAGGCTGCATAACGCATGATTTCACGCGTAGCCATGACTTTATCGATGTGGATGCCGACGCTTTTTTGAGAGCTCGAATCGATTGCCCCATAGTCGTAACCGCGAAAATTGACATTTGGCGTTTTTTCCAGCACGATGACCTTTGCCCCTTCTTCTGCCGCCGAAATAGCTGCACAAAGGCCCGACATTCCCGCCCCGACAACGATGACATCGGCCTCTTTTGTCGAGGCGATCTCACTGTCTTTGATCGGCTCTGGTGCCGTCAAAAAAGACGGCTTCCCATTTGCTGCTTTATCGCTGCCTGGATCGCGCTTGCGGCCGTTGCCACAACCACCCATCAAGAGCCCAGAGGCCATGACCCCAGCCATGGTAAAGGCTCCGCTTTTCAAAAAATTCCGTCGTGATATCCCATGTTTTCCATCTCTATCATCTTGTACTGACATGCAAAATTCCCCCAAACGCTTTTTCTTTATCATATTTTGATAGCAAACCTGAAGCTGGTGCGCTTTCTCTCAAACAACCCACCATTTTTCCGCAAGCAGCCTTCATATCATTGCAATTGCATAATCTTATCATAACAGTTGATTATGATTGAGTCATCTTGCATTCCTACGGAATATTTTGCCCTTTAGTTGTATACATCAACGGATACATCGCCTCCGTACTCGTGCATTCCGCTTGTATTTCTTATCTTAAAAGTCACTCTTTTCTTGTCAGTATAAATCTTGCTTCGATTTTCATGTCCTCAAAACTATTGTAAAATACACTAGGCTTTTTTCATTTCATTTGTATTTTTCTACAATGTTTTTCTTCTATTATGCTGTATTAAAATATTTCTTTAATAACTGCAAAACAAATTGAATTCCGTTATAATAGAAAACAGAGTCGAAAAGCTGGAAAGAAGGTCTTTTTAAATGAAAGATATATTAGATGTACATATGCATACCCTGATGAGCGGACATGCTTACAGCACTATCCGCGAAATGACGGCTGCAGCAAAAAAAAGCGGGCTAGAGCTCATCGGTATCACAGAACACGCGCCTATGATGCCGGGAACCTGCCACGAAATATATTTCCATAACTTCAAGGTCATCGCCCGCGATGCCTATGAAGTTCCATTGCTCCTTGGCAGTGAACTCAACATCATCGACTACAAAGGCAATGTCGACCTCAAAGACGACGTACTGGCAAAACTAGATTATGCCATTGCCAGCCTGCATGAACCATGCCTTGATCCTGGCAGCATCGAAGAAAACACCGCCGCGGTCATTGGCGCAATGAAAAATCCTTATATAAAGATCATCGGACACCCCGATAACGGGAATTATCCCCTAGATTATGAAGCAGTTGTCAAAGCAGCCAAAGAATACAATGTTTTGCTTGAAGTCAACAACAGCTCTTATCATCCACTATCAGGACGCATCAATTCGCGAAAAAATGCGTTGATCATGCTGGGTTTATGCAAGCAGTATGAAGTCTCCGTCATCATGGACAGCGATGCCCATATCGATCTTGATGTCGGCAACCATGAATTCTCTCAGTCCGTTCTATCAGAAGCCAACTTCCCAGAAAGCTTGGTCGTCAACACCGATGTGAAAAAGTTCCAAAAATTTTTGGATTGATAGCTCAATTAAACACACAGGCGATTATGATCTCGCCTGTGTGTTTTTCGCCTATTTATTCCCCGTTAATATGAAAGCGTTTTCATTCCATCTTTGTTTTTGCAGGTTTTTTCACTTTTATGGCGAATATATTTAACATAAAGTTTACGCCAGTATCTATGCACGTTTTGAACCCGTAAATAATAGATTCCATTTTCTAAAATAAATTTATTATTTAAAAGCTCGGAAAATTTTAATTATTGAGGTGAGGAAATGAGATTTACCATCAGCAAACAAATCTTAGTAACCTGTACCATGATCATTGCCATCTTCGTGATGCTCGATCTGTACATGTATCATCGCATGACCACGATTCAAGAAACGTATCAAACGCTTCTGACCGAATCAACCGACTTCACGAGCACGGCCAAAGACATCCGGACCCAGCTGTGGATGCGCAACACGTACGTCCGCAATTACATACTGACCGGAGACAGCACGTACATAACCAAGAGCAATGATATGAAAGCTCTTACAGAAACTAAATTGAGCTTTTTGGCTGACACTATGCAAAACCCACAAGCAGCCAAAGAAATCGGCATTTTGAAACTAGCCCTGACGGAATATGATAAGACACTTGACCAGGGCGCTGCCGTACGCGAAAAGCTCGGCATCGACGGTACCTTGAAATTCTTATCCGCCACTGGTAAACGCGCCGATGGCATGGAAACCATCATTGATGATTTTACTGAATTCGTCAGCACGCAAATCAAGAGTGAAATTGAACAGACCCAAAAAGAGCAGGCGCATTCCATGATCATCTTACTTGTTTGCAACTTGCTGACTTTGGCATTTGCCGTTTGGGCTGCATTTTTTCTCTCGCGCAGGATTTCGCAGCCAGTCGCAAAAATGGCAGAAACTGCCGCCAATGTCGCGCAAGGGGATTTGCGGGCAACTGAAAAGGTCTATGGCGGCAATAACGAAATCGGCGATATGGCAAAATCCATGGAAGGCATGGTCGGAAATCTGCGACATATCGTCAAACAAATCGTCGATACCGGCAAATCGGTAGCCAGTGCCAGTGACCAACTGAACCTGGTATCTGAACAATCGGCCCAGGCCGCGCAAGAAATCGCTTCAACGACAACGCATCTGGCCGAAGGTGCTGTAACGCAAACCGATGAGATGAACCAAGTCGTCGGCATCGTCTCCAATATGGTCTCGCATATCGGCGAAGTCGCCAAAAATACCGAAACACTCGCCCAAAGAGCGAGCAAAACAGCGGATATCGCCAACGAAGGAAAAACGGCGGTCACAAAAGCCAGTGCGCAAATGCAGCGTATCACCGAATCGGTAAGCCAGTCAGCCGATGGTGTCAAAGCACTTGGACAGAGTTCTGCCCAAATCGGCAACATCGTCCAAGTCATCAGCGACATCGCCAGCCAAACCAATCTACTGGCGCTCAACGCTGCCATTGAAGCAGCTCGTGCCGGCGAACATGGCCGCGGCTTCGCTGTCGTTGCCGGTGAAGTAAAGAAACTCGCCGACCAATCACAATCAGCCGCGCAAAGCATCACCGACTTGATCATCCAGATCCAAACGCATATCCAAAGCGTTGTCGAAATGATGGAAACCGGCAATACCAACGTAGCTGCCGGAACAGAAGAAATGAACTCCACTCTCGAACAATTCAACCACATTGCCGCTTTGATCGAAGACCTCAACCATCAGGTGCTTGATATCACGCATTCAACCGAAAAAGTATCACAGTCTGGCAATACTGTTTTGGGCTCGATCGACAAAGTCAAAGCAATGGTCGAAAAGAGCGTTTCCGGGACACATTCCATCTCGGCTGCCACACAGCAGCAGCTAGCTTCGACCGAAGAGATTTCTTCCTCGAGCAGTATTTTGGCAAAACAAGCCAAAGAGCTGGAATCGATGATGTCTCATTTCAAACTTTAATTTACGCTCTACAAAAGATGGAGGTTTATTGATATGACAAAAAAAACGCTCGCTTATCTTCTAATGACCATGCTGCTTTTAGCCCTTACCGGGTGCGGCAGCCAGACTGCAGAAAAAAACGCGACGATTGTATTAAAAGCAAACGACGTGCATTCTGCCGACTTCCCAACAGCTCAGAGTACCAAATACTTCGGCCAGCTGCTTGAAGAACGCAGCGGCGGTCGCATAAAACTACAGCTGTACACCGATGGTCAGCTCGGTGATGGCAAGGTTATCTATGATGCAGTAAATGACGGTGTCCTCGACATCGACCGTGAAGGCTTCGACCATTTCGCCGCAGATATTCCACTGTTACAGGCATTTACGATGCCTTATATTTTCCGTGACAATGCCCATGTGTGGAAAGTTCTTGAAGGCTCCATCGGCGAGCAGGTCAAAAGCAGCCTTAAAGATAAGGACAAAGTAGTCCTCGCCTTCTACGACGCGGGAATGCGCAGTTTTTACGGCATGAAGCCAATGACCACTCCGGCTGATCTAAGCGGGCTTCGCATCCGTATGCTCGGTGGCGACGTATTCAAAAACATGCTTTCTATTCTTCAAGCACAAAGTGTCAGCGTCGCCTACAATGACATCTATCCAAGCCTGCAATTTGCCAAGCTCGACGCTGCCGAAAACAATATTCCAAGTTACTTGAGTGCCAAGCATTATGAACTCGCAAAATATTACACCCTCGATGAGCATGTCGCTATTCCTGAGGTTCTCTTCATTTCCCGGCAGGCCTGGGACAAACTGAGCCCAGATGACCAAAAGCTTCTCATGGACTGCGGTGCGGAGGCACAAGCCTATGAACGAAAACTTTGGAACGACTATAGCCAAAAGGGCATTGAAGAATTAAAGACCCAAGGCGTTCAGTTCATTCAACCGGATAAAGCGGCTTTTACGGCTGCGATGCAGCCATTATATGAAAAATATCCTCAGCTTTTGCCGATGATCAAAGAAATCCAAGCCGTTAAATGAAAAAAAGGCTCCTTCTAATGGGGAGCCTTTTTTCGTGCCAAAATTACGGCCAATAACTCAATACCCGCCAGTTATCTTCTGACCTTCTATTATTTTCACTGCATTACTTGTTCCAAGACGATCTGCGCCGGCCTCGACCATGGCACAAGCATCTTGCCAAGATCGGATTCCTCCGGCAGCTTTGATTTTGAGCTGATCCTTGACAATGGACCTTAAATATTTTACGTCTTCGACCGTTGCCCCTCCGCCGTTAAAACCAGTTGCCGTCTTCACATAATCGGCGCCCGCTTCGATGATGAGCTCACAAGCTGTCTTTTTTTCTTCCTGCGTCAGCAATGCCGTTTCGATGATTACTTTCGTCAATTTACCGGAAGCCGCTTTGACTACTTCTGCAATATCCTTTTTTACGCGATCATATTCCTTTGATTTCAGCGCACCGAGATTGATCAGCATATCGAACTCACACGCACCATTTTCAAGAGCCTCGATTGTTTCCACGACCTTTGTGTGCGTCGTCGCACCGCCCAACGAAAATCCAATCGGCACACCGACATTTACGCCGTGATCTTTGAGCTCGCTTACCGCCTCAGCAATCCAGTACGGGTTGACGAATACCGTGCGAAATCCATATTGGATGGTCTCTTGGCAAAAATCTCTTATATCCTTGCGTGAAGCCGTCGGCGCCAGCAATGTATAATCGAGCAACGGCAATATTTTTTCTTTGGACAAATCAACACCTCATTTCATTTTATGTGCTTCATATTCAGAAATGTAGCCTATTCTTTTTGCATGCTTGCCGCCAGAAAAAGCAGTATCCATCCACAAGGAAGCTATTTCCCAGCCCATATCCGGCGAAATGATCCTTGCACCCATGCACAAGACATTGCTGTCATTATGCTCTCTAGTCGCTTTTGCAGAAAACAGATCGTGTACCAATGCCGCGCGGATTCCCTTTATCTTATTGGCCATAATCGACATGCCAATACCTGTTCCACAAACCAGTATGCCTCTTTTATTTGCATCTGAAGCTACGATTTCACCAACGGCTTGTGCAATCGGCGCAAAATCAGTAGATGCTTCACTATAGGTCCCTTTATCTTCGATAACAAATCCAGCCAACGTAAACTTTTCAATCAATGCTTGTTTCATCGAAAATCCAGCATGATCGCTGCCAATGACAATAATCTTAGACATAGCGCCCTCCATATTTTCGCAATAATCAGTTAATTGTTTTGTATTCACTGCCTTATTTCTATAGTAATATACAGTTTTGCTGTATATGGCATTTTCTTCATCATTTGAATCGAGCTCGATTCTCTATTCTTCCAACTCCTGCAATATCGGCCGAAATCCACAGGTACTATCTTACATCAATCCAAAGGCTGCAACGCAATTTTTATCGCTTCACCGCTCTTGAGCATTTTATAAGCTGCATCCCATTGGTCAATCGTAAGCTTATGCGTGATCATCGCCTCAGCCTGTATTGCACCATTGTTCATCAGCTCAAGTGTAGGCGGCCAATCGTGGGTGTTTTGGCTGCGGCTGCCAGTGACAACAAGTTCTTTTTGAATGATCTTAGAAAAATCTACCGTCACTTCATTTTGTGCAAATATACCAACTTGAACATACTGTCCTTGTTTCCTAAGAAGATCCATTCCCATCTGCATCGAAGGAACCACACCTGTACAATCAAAGCAGATATCCGCCCCATAACCGTCGGTGAGGCCATCGACAAAGTCCTTGATTTTCTCGGTCTGGATGTCTACGGTATAATCGATGCCGAGTTCCTTGGCTTCCGCCAAACGCTTACCATCTTTCGTCAAACCAGTCATAATGACCTTGCCGCCTTTGGCTTTGACAATTTGGGCAACGAGCAAGCCAATCGGGCCAGGACCAAGCACCAAGACGATATCATCTTTTTCGATATGGGCTTTATCGACGCCATGATAAGCGCACGCTGCGGCTTCTGTAATAGAGGCTGCCAGCAAGCTCACCTTTTCCGGAAGAAGATGCACGCTTTCTTTTCGTGCGATTACATAATTAGTGAACGCACCATTTTGCTGTGTTCCGATGCCTTTACGCGTCGAGCAAAGATTATATTTTTTCTCCTTACAATAACGGCAAGTACCGCAAATCTCAAAAGTCGTTTCCGAGGTAACGCGGTCCCCGATCTTGAAATCTTTTACATTGGCCCCGACTTCAACGATTTCACCGGCAAATTCATGCCCCATCGTAAGTGGTGCGGACACCTTGTAATTTCCTTCAAATGTATGCATATCAGAGCCGCAAACCCCAGCGTACGCAACCTTTATCTTGACTTGATCTTCATTTATAGTCGGTTCTTCGCGATCCCAAATCTCAAAATTTCCTGCCCCTAAAGCAGTTTTTACCAATGCTTTCATAAGTGAGTTCCTCCTGTTTAAAAATCTGCCAAAGCCCTTTTGATATCCTGCAGATTCTTTTTCATTTGATTGTTCTTGAACACAGCTGATCCAACGACAATATTTTGAGCTCCAGCCCCAGCTGCCACAGCTATATTTTGCGGCGTAATCCCGCCATCGATCTGAATGGTAAAGGAAAATCCCTTATCATGGCGCCATTTTGCCAATGCCATTATTTTTTCGGTGCTGATGGGAATGTATTTCTGTCCGCCAAACCCTGGTTCTACCGTCATTAGCAGCACCCGCCCGAGAAGCCCGGCTTTTGCCGCATAAATAAGCGCATTGAACGGTGTCGCCGGATTGAGCGCCACACCGGCTTCAAGCCCAAGGCTCGAAATCAACTCGAGCGTACGATATAGATGCGGACAAGCTTCCATATGTACCGTAATAGAAGTGGCTCCTGCTTTCGCCAGTCGTTCGATCAATACTGGATCTGGATCATCAACCATCAGATGCGCATCCATTTTCATCAAAGGAAACATAGCCGCCACATCATGGATTTGATCGGGCCCAAACGTAATGTTCGGCACAAAATGCCCATCCATTACATCTAGATGCAATTCTTCGATACCATTATCCTGCAAAACTTTGACATCTTCGCCAATGCGGGAAAAATTCGCCGCCAGCAAAGATGGTGCGATAACCACTGCCATATAGATTCTCTCCTTAGTCCAGCGATTTTACGGCGGCGATGATATCCTCTGCCTGTAAATGGAATTTGGTCAAAAGGTCTTCTGGGGAACCTGAGCAGCCAAATGTATCTTGCACGCCGACCATCGCCATCTTTACCGGCTGCTGGCGTGATAAAACTTCACTCACCGCACTGCCAAGGCCACCAATCACGCTATGCTCTTCTGCCGTCACGACTTTTCCGGTCAATTTGGCAGTCTCTATGAGCAAGGCCTCATCGATTGGCTTGATGGTGTGGATGTTGACTACCCGGGCTTCGATGCCCTGTTCACTGAGTTTTTCAGCCGCCGCCAAAGCTTTGGCGACCATGATGCCCGTCGCTATGATGCCGACATCCTTGCCTTCGCGCAAAACCTCACCTTTGCCCCAGTTGAACTGATAGTTATCGCCATGAAGATCCGGCACCGTGGCACGTCCTAAACGGATATAGACGGGACCATAATACTGCACAGCGGCTTTCAATGCCTCTTCGGCTTCTTTGCCATCGGCAGGGTTGATGACCGTCATATTCGGTATGCTGCGCATCAAGGAAATATCCTCAATCGCCTGATGGCTGCCGCCGTCTTCCCCTACGGTCACACCGGCATGGGTCGCCGCAATCTTGACATTGAGTTTTGGATAAGCAATCGAATTACGGATTTGCTCGAAGGCACGACCTGCCGCAAACATAGCAAATGTGCTGGCTATTGGTATCTTGCCGCAAGCCGCTAAGCCGGCAGCCGTTCCCATCATATCCTGCTCGGCGATTCCCATATCAAAATAACGCTCCGGGGCAGCTTTCTTAAATGCCGCTGATTTTGTCGCATTGCCAAGGTCGGCATCCAAAACAACTACATTCGGATTTTGGCTCAAATCGCCTGCCAGTACTTTCGCATAAGATTCTCTTGTCGCTACGCCCATTATTTTGCACCTCTTTCCAGTTCTTCAACAGCTTGCGCGCATTGCTCTGCATCCGGCGCCTTGCCATGCCAGCCCACTTGATTTTCCATGAAGGAAACGCCCTTGCCCTTTACCGTTTCAGCCACAATGGCAACCGGACGGCCTTGAACTTTTTTGGCAAAAACGATGGCCGCCTGGATCTGCTCATGATCATGCCCATCGATTTCAAGGACCTGCCAGCCAAAGGCCCGCAATTTCTCTGGAATCGGATTCACGCCCATGACTTCATCATTGGACCCATCGATCTGAAGACCATTGTGGTCGACGAACAAAGTCACATTGTCGAGCTTATAATGGGCACTGCTCATCGCCGCTTCCCAAAACTGACCTTCCTGTATTTCGCCGTCACCGACGATTGCATAAACACGATAATCCGCTTTATCCAGCTTGCCGGCAAGTGCCATTCCATTTGCTGCCGATAGCCCCTGACCTAAAGATCCTGTTGACATATCGACGCCCGGTGTATTTTTCATATCTGGATGGCCTTGCAGCATCGCACCGCATTTTCTCAGCGACATCAACTCACTTTGCGGGAAAAACCCTCTTTGAGCTAGCGTCGCATAAAGACCTGGGGCACCGTGCCCTTTAGATAATACCAAGCGATCGCGATCTTTCCACTTTGGATCTTTAACATCGATTTTCATCTGGTCGAAATACAAGACCGTCAAAAGATCCGCCATCGAAAGCGATCCGCCCGGATGACCCGATTTGGCTTCTGCCAGCATTTTCACAATATTGATGCGTATGCTTTGCGCTGTTTTCTTTAATTCATTTATTTCCATAATCTGTATCACTCCATAACAAACAAAATTTTGTTATACTCTTCCTGTCGATCCTTTATCAGCTGAAAAGCATTCTCTACCTCTGCTAAAGAAAATCGATGCGAAATCAACTTTTCAAGTTCTACCCTGCCATCTTGAATGTATTCCACGCTTTTTGCCCAGGCAGCTCCGGGAAATGGCGCTGTATAAGAATTCCAAAAGCCTTTAAGCGTCAATTCATGACGAAAAATGCTTTCGAATGATTTTTCCTTCAATAAAATGTCAGCTCTGGCGATTCCCAGATAACCGACTTTCCCCTGTTTTTTGGTAATCAACAAACATTGTTCCTGGGTTATCTTCGAACCAGCAGTCTCCATCGCAATATCGACGCCTTGTCCCTGCGTCAATTCAAGTATCTCTTTTTCCACATCACATTTGAGTCCGTTGATACAATAGTCGGCGCCCAAAGCCTTTGCTTCCGCAAGCTTTTTCTCGGAGATATCGACGGCAATGACACGGCGAACGCCATAGATCTTGCACCATTGCAAGACGAGCTGGCCAATCGTCCCCATGCCAAGGATCGCTACCGTATCGCCCATGCAAGGCTGTATGCCAAGGACACCATACAAGGCTACCGCGCAAGGTTCAATGAGCGCGGCCTGGTCAAGTGGTATATTTCCCGTCTTTAGCACATTGGCAGCTAGCACTTTTACAAATTCAGCATAACCGCCGGGAACATCTGCCCCAATCATCGTTATATCATCACACATCGAATAATGGCCTGATTTGCAGTGTATACAGCTATGGCAAGGAATAAGCGGCTGCGCTACCACTGCATCGCCAAGAGCAAGACCATTGACATTTTTACCTACCTCTATGATTTTCCCAGCAAATTCATGTCCGGGAACACCCGGTACTGGATATTTCCAATTCGTCAAAATCCGGGGGCTGTCTGAGCCGCAAATCCCGCAGGCGCTGACAGCGATGATGACATCATCGGCCCCGCACTGTGGATCGGCGATATCATCATAACGGATATCACCTGTACCATAAATTACAGCAGCTTTCATCTAAAAATCACATCCTATCAAATTCCGGCGGAGAGGCTTTGCATAAGCCTCTTTCCGCCGGTTAAAATCCAATCAGTTCACGAGTGCGAACAATTGATAAATCACAAAATGAATCAAGTTCCCACCTTGGTCAATACTAGAAATCAATGCCGTACCTTCTGGCATCTTGAAGTTTGCCGCTAGGCCCATTTTGGTATGGAACTGAGCAACTGCAGTTGCCATGAGCAGTGACATCGAAATGACGATGGACCCTGCCAAAACAGAGTGAATGATATTACCGCGCGCTGCCGCAACAATCATCGCGACAATAAACGGAATCGTCGCCAAATCGCCAAATGGCAGAACATTGTTGCCAGGTAAAATAACGGCTAAGAAAATCGTAATCGGCACCAAGATCAAAGCCGTAGCGATTACAGCTGGATGACCCGTCGTAACGGCAGCATCTAGACCGATATAGATATTGGCATCCGCACCGAAGCGTTTGGTCAAAAACTCACGAGCAGATTCTGAGATTGGAATCAAACCTTCCATCAAAAGCTTGACCATGCGCGGCATAAGTACCATGACACCAGCCATAGCAACACCGACTTTTACGATTTGGCCCGGGCCGTAGCCTGCCAATCCGCCAAGAACGCACCCAAGGAAAAGTCCCATGAAAATAGGTTCACCAAAAATACCGAATTTTTCTTGAATGCTTTCTGGATCTGCCTTGAGGTCCTTGATGACTGGAATTCTCTGAATGAGCCAGATCAAAGGAATGCCAATTGGCGCATAGGATACCGTACTACCAGTCGGCACAGAAATACCTTCGAGGTCAAAATATTTTTCCATATAAGGAGCCGTCCAATCCGCAATTTTCAATACGGCAATTTCAAATAAGACCGCAGCGATCATCGCCTGGACCAAGCTGCCAGACAAGGCATAAACAAAGGCTCCGCAAAAAGTGAAGTGCCAATAATTCCAAATATCTACATCCATGGTTTTGGTCATTTTCGTAACAAGCATAAATGCATTGACTAAAAGACCTACCGGCAAAACTAAGGCAGCAACTGGAGATGCCCAAGCTATGCTGGCTGCTCCCGGCCAGCCGATATCAATGATATGGAGCTGGATGCCAAAATTCTTGACCATTGCCTGCGCAGCTGGCCCAAGATTGTCACACAATAAACCAACGACCAGGAAAACCCCAGTGAATCCTACCCCGATCGTCAAACCGGAACGAAATGCCTTAGCAGGCTTTTGTCCGAATCCTATTCCTATGAGAAAAATGGCAACTGGCAAAATTACGGTTGGTCCTAAGCCTAGAAACGCTTGAAACAAAGGAATTAAATCTGTCATTTTATCATACCTCCTGGTTTATTATTTTTTGAGTTCTGCTAAGATTTCAGCTTTTACAGCATCCAGTCCGATACCCGTCAGAAAGGCTCTGGCATTTATCACAGGGAATGGATAATTTTTGCCGGCGACAGTCGTCGTCACCAAAAGATCTGCCCGGTCCTGATAACCTGGCACTTCCATGATTTTGCACTGAATGATTTCCACGCTGATTTTATGTTCTTTCGCCATTTTCCCCACTGCATCCGATACGACAGTCGAGGTAGCGATTCCGGTTCCACAGGCTACAAGAACTACTTTTTTTTGCATAGTAATATCTCCCTTTTACTTTAATTTTTCGATGACAAAAGTTTTGATTTTATGTTTGTCTGCTTCTATTGCAAGATATCCCATCGCTTCCTGGTCTTGTAAAATCGCCATCAGCTTTTGCAACAAATCAAGCTGAGCATGCTGCTCTTTCATCGCGAGCATAAAAACCAGATTTACAGGTACAGTCGCTTCTTCTTCGCCCATAATGACGAAATCCACCGGATTTTTGAGACGAGCCACACAAATCGCCGGCTCTGCCACATGAACTATATCCGTATGCGGAATAGCCACGCCATAACTTTCTGTCGGAAGTCCGGTCGCAAATACCCTTTCGCGTGCGATAACCGCTTCTTTATAGCTTTCTTTTACATAACCTTGCTGTTGAAGAACTTGCGCCATCTGCGCTAAGACATCTTCATTTTTACCGGCATCGAGCCCCAGCATAATCAAATTTTCGTCAATTGTGATTTCCATTGTAAATCAAGGCCTCCCTTAGCTCTTGTTCAGTTGTTGCAGCTTCCAAGCGCAGCATGACCTCATCGTTTTGAAAACATTGATAGAGGTAACGCACGCCGTCTTTGCCATTGATATCAAGGCCGAGAAGGCATACCAACTGTGTACTCGTTTTTCCTGTCCAAACAATCGGTTTCTCTGTTTTCACAATGAAGACCACTGCCTTATTCACATAAGAACTGTCCGCATGCGGTAGAGCCACCTTTTGATTGATCAGATATGCACCCATCTTTTCTCTTTCCAGGACTGCTTTTTCATAGCCTGGTTTCACGTATCCTTCCTCAACCAGCTGACTGCACATTTTTTTGAGCAACTGTGATTTTGTATACGTTTCCTGCCCCAGCATCAGTACCTTTACATTTTTTACGACTTCCGGCACCGCTTCATCTACCGGTGCCGCTAAGCTCATCGGCAAAGCTGAAGCTTTGAGCAAATAGGACAATTTTTCTTTTCCCGCCTTTGTCATTAGCTCTTTGACTGAAATATAAGGTATCTCTTGAAGTTTCGGATCCACACTGCCGACAATCGCCACTACATCATATTGCAGCAAGATCTGTTGGATCTGCTTATAGACATCATGTTGTCCGATCATGCCAACGTGCAAAAGCGCAACCTGCTGGAGCTTTGCTCCGAATATCTTTTTCAGTTGCTCAGCACAATAAAGAGCCACGCCATCACCGGTAAAGCAGATTGTAATCAAGGCTTTTTTCCTGAGAACTGCCGGCGATAAATCCTGCTTTTTCGAAGAGACATAATTGAGGCCTTCGATACCGCTGACGACATCTAGAAGATTGGACCCGGGAAGGACACTGCGGCGCAAAGCTTCTATCACCATAACCGTATCCACACGCTCAATCGTCTCCACACGAATCTTAGTCCGCATCTGGATGATTTCACCAAATGTGAGCAATGAACCAAGATCTACCAAGACCAATACGCCCTTTCCCTCATCAGCCCCCATCACCACTGTCGTCAGCCGTTCGAGTGCATCACGCGGACTTTCATCAAAACTCATATTGAAGGATTTCCCCTGGTTCATGTTGAGCAGCTTATTGGCTATCTCCAACATGCTGCTGCCAACATTGCCATGCGTTGCAACCACTACGCCGACATTGCCCTCTTCTTCACGCTCATTTCCGTGAAGATACAAAGCGATATAGCTGATCTCATCTTCTGGCAATGTAACCTTGTAGTAAGAATTGATGAAATTCACCATTTTTTCCGCAACATTGTACTCCAGCCTGAATTTTTGCTTCACATCTTCCTTGTTCGGATTGATGATCTGCTTGCCTTGGCTCAATCGCACAAAGGTCGAGTTCAAATGGATTGCCAGGCAATAAATAAGGGATTCATCGAGTTCACCGAGCTCAGCTTCAGCTATTTTCAAGACTTCTTGTGCCAAATAAATAACTTCACTGCCGATGACCTTTGAAACCTCCGCCAGAGATAGTGGGGCCAAACGATGTTTGATATGTGTGATGATATGCTGCAACTTTTGCTCGATTTCATCACCGATCAAATTCTTGATTTGCTGCTCACTAAGACCTTGCTGGCGATATTCCATATGCACTTTTTCAATGTAGCCATAAAATTCTTTAGGAAAGCTGTATACATCATCATCCAACGCAGCCGGTTCCTGGCATTGATTGGGTTCAAACCGCATATCCTGCCAGACCAGGCTGTCCAGTTCCTGTCGATTGCCTTGTATCTTGAGCAAACCTTTTTTTACGTAGAGGCTCAAGGACTGGACATCTACCATGACCGAACTTTCTTTCTTCGTAACATAGGTCAAAAAACTCTTAGCACAGGTCACTTGGATGTCACTCTTCAATTGACCGATATTGCCCTTACAGTCGTAGAGCAGATACGCCTTGACGACGTCCAATGACACCTGGAGCCTGGCGTTCATGCGCGCTGATTCATAGCCAAAAAAGCGAACAATGAGTTGCAGCCTTTCGGTCAGCGGCCTTTCTGCTAAAGGCGGAATATTGATCAACATCGGAATGCGCCGCTTAAAAGTTGACAATAAACTCGTCTCGATGTTCTCCGTCGTCGCCGCAATCAGTTGGACATTGGCTTTCCGCAAAGCGTCTGCTTCACCTAGGCGCCGGAAATGGCCCCGATCGATGAGCAAAAACAACATCTCTTGTCCTTCAGCGGAAAGGCGATGGACCTCATCCAAAAACAAAATACCGCCATCAGTCTGTTCAACTAGACCTTTACGATCCGCAACAGCCCCGGTATAAGCGCCCTTGACGCAGCCAAAAAGCTGTGTAATCAAAAGTTGTGAGTTCTCCGCGTAATCTGCACAGTTGAAAACATTGAAAGGTGCGTCTGCCGGCAATGAACCTGACTCCAAAGAGAACCTATACATCGCTTCAGCCAGTTCGCTTTTCCCCACGCCAGTCTCACCAACGACCAGACAATGCAGTCCATGCGGTGGATAAAGCATCGTAGCTTTGGCTTGCTGGATTTGCGTGTCCAGGCTGCCGCCGCTGCCAACCAAATTGGAGAAGGCTTGACAGCTTTTTTCCGCCACGACTTCTTCATCTGCTTTGGAACTGTCTTGTTTTTTATGCTCTTCTATATCCTTTATGTATTTATTAAGCAGATATATCGATATAAAAAACTTCTGTTTTGCCAGTTCTTCGCGCAATTGTGACAATGAATATTTTTTATCCTCTGCCATCAACTTTTGCAAAGCTGCGCAAATATAGACTTGTTTTCGATCCCGTGAATCTTGGATCTTTAGTTCCTTGCGCAATAGCGTTATATACTCGCGACTCACTTTGAGTTTTTTGCAAAGTTCCGTATCAGTATACGGTTGGTCATGATTTTCTTCTGCAATGAGTTGTTGGATTTGTTCTTTCATTACTAGCCCTCCTGCCGTTATATAATGCAAGCCCCGTGCCAAATAAAAGTAAATATTTGCGAGCCCAGATTTTTCAATCTTTTCTGAATACATGCGTTCACAAATTTTTATGATTATATTTACATTCATAAAAATATTCTTACTTTTATTTACATATGTAACTTATATTCCGGCATTTCCTTACATTTTTTTTGATTTTCCGTCAGATAAATGACATTCTTTTTAATGTCGACTAAACAAATATATCAACAGGACGAGTTCGGCGTCAATATAAAGGTTTTGCCCAATTCAACTTCGTCGTCTTTTTTCTTGAAACAACGATTTAGCCGCCAATATAAATATATCTGAAAAAAGGCTCTTTGTCAAATGTTGTGGTCTAGTCCGGATGAGAAAACTCATCCGGACTT
>CBDTTM010000026.1:0-19807 GCA_965363355.1 uncultured Selenomonadaceae bacterium
TCAAAAGAGATTGTACAGATAGCACATGCTGCGGATGTGAGCGTTGAAGGCGAGCTTGGTTATATGAACAATGAGGATGGTTCAATGGAACCGGGCGTGTGCTTGGAAAATGGTTATACCACGGTTGCCGCAGCCGAAGAATATGCAGCGGCTGCTGGCGTAGATGCCCTTGCGATTGCCATTGGCAATGCGCACGGCATATACAAGGGCATACCGACGCTTGATTTTGCACGCTTGGCGGCCATTGAAAAAAACGTTGCTATACCACTTGTCTTGCACGGAAGTTCGGGTATTCCGGCAGAAGCTTTAAAGCAGGCAATCGAACTTGGGATTCGTAAGATAAATATCAATACAGAAGTATCGACGCAGGGAATAAAGACGGCTCGGGAGTTTTTGGCACAAAATACAGATGCCAACACTCGTTTTGAAACGATGGCTAAAGCCGCTGAAAATGCGATGGAAGCTAAGATAAGAGAATATATGGACTTGTTCAAATAAATCGGTAGCAGTGCCTTAGAGTCAAAAGCTGAGGGCACGCAGTTCGGCAATATAGGAGGAATTTGTGATGGAAACCACATTTCTGGTATTTACTTTGTTCACGGCAATCTTACTCGTTGTTTTTTTAATTATGCGATTACATTTACACGCATTTGTCAGCTTGGTCATCGCTTGCATGTATGTTGGCTTTTTGACCGGAATGCCTTTGGCGAAAATCTGCACCTCGATTGAAGCCGGGATGGGCAGCACATTGGGATTTTTGGCGACGGTCCTGGGTATGGGCAGCATTTTAGGCAAGATGCTCGAAATGTCAGGTGGAGCGGAACGGTTGGCACGTACCTTGATTAACAAGCTTGGCAAAGAACGCGCCAATTGGGCGATGATGGTTGTAGGCCTTATTACAGGCATCCCTGTATTTTTTCAGGTGGGATTTGTCTTATTGATTCCACTGGTTATCAGTGTCGCAAGAGCCACTGGCATGTCGATTGTTGCCATTGGCGTACCGATGGGCGTGTCCTTGCAGATCGTGCATTGCATGCTGCCACCTCATCCGGCAGCAATGGCAATCGCTGCTACATTGAATGCCGATATCGGTAAAGTGATCATGTTGGGGCTTATTGTTTGCATTATCGCAGCTACGATTGCTGGTCCGATTTGGACGAGATTCATCAAAAAAAGCATAACGGTCAATTTGCCAGCATTAAATGTTGCGGTTAAAGAAATCAAAGATGAAGAACTGCCGAAATTTGGCATTACATTATTTACGATTTTATTGCCGATGCTGATCATGGTTTCAAAAACAATTTTTGATTTGACGGCAGCAAAGACTTCTGAACTTGCGCCTGTTGTCAATTTTATTGGTAATCCAATTACGGCATTGCTCATCTCAGCGTTTTTTGCTTATTGGTCTTTAGGTTTAGCTAGAGGTTTTAAAATGCAGGATCTATTAAAGTTTACGGATCAATCATTCGCTCCAGTAGCAGGGATTTTACTGGTCATTGGAGCTGGTGGGGCATTTAATCGTGTGCTAATAGACAGTGGTCTTGGCATTAAATTGGGGGAAGTCCTCACCGGACTGTCACTAAGTCCTTTGATTCTGGCTTGGATTGTCGCTGCTGTCATGCGCTTTTCCGTTGGTTCGGCTACCGTTGCGATGATGACCGCGACTGGAATCGTCATGCCGATGCTCGTGCAGTATCCGGGGCTTGACCCGGCACTAGTCGCTTTGGCTGTAGGTTCGGGAGCAATCTGTTTTTCTCATGTAACGGATTCTGGTTTTTGGATCGTAAAGGAATATTTTGGGCTGAGTGTACAAGATGCACTCAAATCGTATACTTTGGCAACTTGCATCGCTTCAGTTGTCGCCATTAGTGTGACCTTGGTTTTATCAAAAATAATATAAGCCAATTGCATAAAAAAGCTCCGACGGAATTGCCGTCGGAGCTTTTTGCGTATGTGCCATTATTCTATATGATTAGTTGAAGGTGTCAGGACTTCAACGTCATTTTGACGGAAATACTCTTGATATTCTGCCGGCGGTTCTTTGTCGATGATGATGTAATTCAGATCTTGTATCTGGCAATAGGTCATTAAGGAAGCGATGCCAATTTTTGAAGAATCGATGAGAAGAACTTTAGTGTTGTTTTTTTGTGCAAGATAATGCTTGATTTCACATTCTAGCGGAGAGGCATTGGTTACGCCATTTTCCAAAGAAATCCCGGTTGTAGCAAAAAAGGTCTTGGCAATGTTGTAGTTGCTAAGACAGGCTAGTACACTGGCACCGACAAACGCTTTGGATGGAAGATACAAAGCTCCGCCTGTTGCAATTACATTGAGTTGGCTGTATGCCGAAGCGGCATTGATGACATCCATGCTGGCGGTCACGATCGTTATGTTGCTTTTTTCGGCTAGATAGGGAATCATGTGCACGGTGGTCGTTCCTGAGTCGATGTAGATCACATCGCCATTGCATACGAGTTCAGCTGCGATGCGGGCAATTTGTTTCTTTTGAAGGGAGTTTTTGACTACCCTTGCGGCAAAAGGTTCCGGGGCGTTGTTGATGGGGTTTAACATGATGCCGCCATAAACTTTTTTGATGGTTCCGCGTTTTTCAAGCTCCGCGATATCTCGTCGTATCGTATTTTTAGAAACCTCGAAAATATCACATAATTTGTTGATAGAAATACTGTGACTGTCATCAAGCAATTCTTGGATTTTATTGATTCGATTGAACTTCATTAAGGCACCTCAGTTCTTTTGAGATTAACTTCATCATAATGTATCTAAAAAAATAAGCATATGTTGAGTAAGTATCTTGGCTCTATTATAAATGCCAGTTAAAAAATATACAAGAGCCAAAATAAAAAAATGCATAGGAGTAAATTTATGCATTTTTAGAGCGGGAGATTGTTTTCATATAGATAAAAATTGCTTTTTTTAAATCAATTATAGATGCCTTTTATGTTCGTTGACGGGATCATTCTCAGTTAAAAAAATAAAATTGGTTATATTCAGAAAATATTATAAAAAGTATTGACAAGCGAATATAAATATATTAAATTATAACCGTAAGGTAATCAAAACATTATCAAAAAGAAACTAAATATACTCAGAAAAAAGAGGGAAAACAAATGGGAAATGTATTTTTGGTTCCACAGAAAATAATATCCGGCACAGACGCAATCAGCGATCTGGGGCTCCATATCGAAGGTAAAGGAAAAAAGGCATTGCTCGTAACCGATGAATTCATGGTGAAATTCGGCAATGCTGCCAAAGTCACAGAAGTTTTGGATAACGTGAATATTGCTTATTCTATTTACGCTGGAGCGAACAGTGAACCAACCGATAAGATTGTTGCGGCTGGCGTTGATATGTATAAAAAAGAAGGTTGTGATTTTTTGATTGCCCTTGGCGGCGGCAGTCCGATCGATACGGCTAAAGCCATTGGCTTTATGGCTGATAGTGCTGGCAAAATCAGCGATTATATGCATAAGGTCATTGATACTAAGGTTCCATATCTAGTCGCTATTCCAACAACTGCCGGAACGGGATCGGAAGCAACGAAGTTTACGATTATCGCTGATACGACAAATAACGTGAAGATGCTTTTGGCTGGACCATCGATCTTGCCAGCTCTGGCAGTAATCGATCCAGCTTTCACCATGACGGCACCGCCTAAAGTAACTTCTGCTACAGGCGTCGATGCACTGACGCATGCGATTGAATCGTATACTTCCCGCAAAGCACAGCCACTATCCGATGTATTTGCGTTATCGGCAATCAAGCGCATCCACAAGAATTTGCCGCTTTGCTTCAAAGATGGGAAAAATGAAACTGCTCGCCTAGAAATGTCTTTGGGGGCACATGAAGCAGGCATAGCCTTCAACAATGCATCGGTCACGATCGTACATGGCATGAGCCGCCCAATCGGTGCGCTATTCCATATTGCTCATGGTGTATCCAATGCGGTATTGCTGCCAGCCTGCCTTGCCTTTGCCATTGCAGAAAATACGGCAAGATTTGCCGAAATCGGTCGCATCATGGGGGTTGCAGATGACAGTACAAGCGATGAAGCAGCCGCAAAATCCATGGTTGAAGAAGTTGCTCGTTTTTGTAAAGAACTTGAGATCCCAACACTTAGTGAACTTGGCGTAGACAAGGATTCGTATATGGCACAGCTCGACAAGATGGCAGACGATGCCCTCGAAAGCGGCAGCCCACAAAATACGTTCCGTGTACCGACTAAAGAGCAAGTCATAGAAATTTACAAGAAATTATTTTAAGGATTCGCTAAATAAGCTTTTTAGGAGGAGAAAAAATGCCACTGGTTAAACTGACAGATCTTTTGAAAAATATAAAAGACAATACCTATGCAGTTGGCTCATTTAACGTTTCCAATATGGAGATGGCCATGGGTGCAGTCAAGGCAGCAGAAGCGCTTAATGCACCACTTATCATGCAGATTGCTGAAGGCCGCCTTCGGTATTCGCCTTTAGAGATTTTGGGACCGATGATGGTAGCCGCAGCTAAAAAATCACGCGTGCCGACGGCTGTACATTTAGATCACGGTGCTACGATTGAGACGATAAAGCTAGCCCTTGATGTTGGCTTTACTTCCGTGATGTTTGATGGCTCTAAATATTCTTTGGAAGAAAACATACAAAAAACTAAAGAGATAAAGGAATTGGCGCGTAAATATAACGCTGATATCGAGGCTGAAATCGGTCAGGTCGGCGGGGCTGAAGGCGACTATAAAAGTGTGGATATTTGCATAACAAGTGTTGAAGACGCCAAACATTTTGCTGAAGCAACCGGAGTCGATGCACTGGCTGTTGCGATTGGAACGGCTCATGGAAATTATAAAGAACAGCCGAAACTTCGCATGGATCGTCTTAAAGAAATCGTTGCCGAAGTCAAGTGCCCACTCGTTCTTCATGGTGGGACAGGGCTGACAAAAGAGGATTTTGAGAATTGTGTGACTAATGGAATAAAGAAGATCAACATAGCAACGGCTTCTTATGACAGTGTGGCAAAAAAAGTGAAGGAAGTCGTCAAGGAGAATCCGGCGGCAAATTTCTTTGATTTGAGCAATGCAGCAGTAGAAGCAACTTGTGAAAACATTGAAAAGCATATGTTGATTTTTGGTTTGCAAGATAAGGCTTGAGGAGGATAAAACAATGGCAGTAATTGAATTTGACCAAAGCAAAAAAAGAGATCTCGTGTTGATTGGCCGGGTAACGATTGATTTTAATCCCAATGAATTGAACCGCACGCTTGATAAGGTGGAAACTTTTTCGATGTATCTGGGCGGATCCCCAGGGAATATGGCAGTTGGTGTAAATAAACTTGGCAAGAATGTCGGCTTTATCGGCTGCGTATCAGACGACCAGTTCGGCACATTTATTTTGAATTATTTCAAAGATAGAAATATCGATGTCTCGCAGATGGTACGGGCAAAAAACGGTGAAAACCTCGGACTGACCTTTACCGAAATATCGAGCCCGACCGACAGCCAGATCTTGATGTACAGAAATGGTGTTGCAGATTTGCAAATCGCACCACAGGACATTTCTGAAGAATATATCGCTAACAGCAAAATATTGCTGATTTCGGGCACGGCACTGGCGGCAAGTCCTTCACGTGAAGCTTGCTTATTGGCTGTGCAATATGCCAAAAAACATGGTGTTAAAGTCATTTTTGATATCGACTATCGCGAATACACATGGAAATCAAAAGAAGAGTTGGCGATTTATTATTCCTTGCTCGGCAGCATGAGCGATATCATCATTGGGTCAAGAGAAGAATTCGATCTCATGGAAAATATTCCGGCGGACAGTGGCATTGCCAATCATGAACTTGCCGAAAAATACATAGGTTTCGGCAATAAAATTGTCATCATCAAGCATGGCAAAAAAGGGTCGATTGCTTATACCGCCGATAAAGAAGCTTTTAAAGTGGATTCTTATCATATCAAACTTCTGAAATCCTTTGGTGGCGGCGATGCGTATGGCTCCGCTTTTGTCTATGGACTGCTTGAAGGCTGGTCAATCGAAGAAGCACTCAAATATGCTACGGCACATGCCGCTATGGTTGTGGCAAGCCATAGTTGCTCGAATGCGATGCAGACGGTAAAGCAAATTGAAGAGTTCACCAAAGAGCATAAAGATGAAAAGGTCATCACTAAGCTCGATTGGAGAGATGACATATGAAATTCGGGCGTTTAGGCGAATTGAAACATGGCTATAATGCTATGACGACTTGTGACAGTGAAATGCTCATGGATATCGGCTATCAGGTCATGGACGTCGAGGAAGTTTTGAAATTTCAAGATGAAAGCAAAGAAACAGCTTTTGTTATCTTACAGGGTAAAGTAGAAATCAGCTGGGAAGGCAAAAAAGAAATTATGGAGCGTGAATCGCTTTTTGATGATAATCCTTACTGCTTGCATGTACCAGCGGGCATGATCGTTGTGATCAAAGCTAAGACAGCAGCGCAGGTCTTGATCCAAAAGACTGAAAATGAGACTAAATTTGCTGCCGTATTCTATTTCCCTAAAGATGTACAATGCGATCAGTTTGGTGCAGGAATGTGGAATGGTACAGCAGAACGCACGGTTCGTACAATATTTGATTATACGAATGCACCGTATTCGAATATGGTCAATGGGGAAGTTATCAACCGTCCGGGCCGCTGGTCAGGCTATATTCCGCACACACATCCACAACCGGAGGTCTATACGTATAAATTCAATCATCCACAAGGCTTTGGGGCTTCTTTTATCGGTGATGATGCCTTTAAGATCACGCATAACAGCTGGTCGGCGATTCCTGGCGGCGACAGCCATCCGCAGGTAACCGCACCTGGTTATGCGATGTGGTATAGTTGGATGATTCGCCATCTTCCGGGTGATCCATGGAATAAGACGAGAACAGATGAGCCTGAACATGTATGGCTTCTTGATCCTGCGGCAAAAATCTGGCCTGCGGATAAATAAGCACAGCTGTGTTTATAATTTTTGAGAAATGATCTTTAGTATATAGTCAGCGCGAAAGGGTGAAGAAAATGGCAAACACAATCAGACTCACCGTGGCACAGGCACTGGTGAAGTTTCTAAATAATCAGTATATAGAATTTGATGGCCGTCAAAATCGCATGTTCAAAGGGATATTTACCATTTTTGGACATGGTAATGTAATCGGTCTAGGACAGGCACTTGAGGAAGATCCAGGAGAACTCATCGTCCATCAAGGTCGAAATGAACAAGGTATGGCGCATGCCGCTATGGGATATGCGAAACAAAAAAGGCGCAAGCAAATCTACGCGTGTACCTCTTCGGTAGGACCTGGTGCCGCGAATATGGTGACGGCAGCGGCGACGGCAACGGCGAACTGCATTCCGGTTCTTTTCCTGCCGGGCGATGTCTATGCTACACGTCAACCAGATCCTGTTTTGCAGCAGATGGAACAACCAAGCAATCTATCCATCAGCACCAATGATGCATTTAAAGCCGTCAGCAAATACTGGGACCGCGTAACGCGTCCGGAAATCCTGATGTCGGCTTGCATCAATGCGATGAGAGTTCTTACCGATCCAGCGGATACGGGAGCGGTTACGATTGCCCTGCCACAGGACGTTGAAGGTGAAGCGTATGACTATCCACAGTATTTCTTCCAAAAGAGAGTCCATCGCATTGAGCGTCGCCCGGCGACCAAACCGATGATTGATGATGCGGTCGGCATCATTACCCGCAAAAAGAAGCCAATTCTCATTTTTGGTGGTGGCGTTAAATATTCAGAAGCTACGGAAACCTTCAAAAAATTTGCAGAAAAATACAATATTCCGTTTGGTGAGACACAGGCTGGACGTGGCGGCATCGTTTGGAACCATCCTTTAAACCTCGGTGGTATCGGCGAAACAGGTGGCTTAGCAGCTAATATCATCGCTAAAGAAGCCGATCTTGTCATCGGTATCGGCACGCGTTACACCGATTTTACGACTTCTTCGAAATGGCTTTATCAAAATCCAGAAGTGGAATATCTCAATATAAATGTTTCTGAATTCCATGCGTATAAAATGGATGCAGTCAAAGTAGTGGCAGATGCCAAAGAAGCTCTTGAGTCAATTGATGCAATGCTTTCAAGAACCGGCTGGAAATCTTCTTATACAACTGAAATCAAAGATGCCAAGGCAAAATACGATGCAGAAATCGATCGTGTTTATAGCGTAGAATACACCGGCGAAGACTTTGTCCCAGAAATTGATGATAGCCTAAATCGTGAAGAGGTCTTTGCTGAGTTCCAAAAACTCACGAATTCTTGTCTCACACAGTCAAGAGCATTGGGTGTATTGAATGAATGCTTGGATGATTCTGCTATTGTCGTCGGTGCATCTGGGAGCTTGCCAGGTGATCTGCAGAGAGCTTGGCGCGTTAAAGGCGAGAATACGTATCATGTCGAATATGGCTTTTCTTGCATGGGATATGAAGTAAATGCCGCTCTTGGCGTAAAAATGGCAGAACCAGATAAAGAAG
This sequence comes from uncultured Selenomonadaceae bacterium, assembly GCA_965363355.1. GTDB lineage: Bacteria > Bacillota > Negativicutes > Selenomonadales > Selenomonadaceae > CBDTTM01. Next base: position 8,528 of record CBDTTM010000026.1, read on the forward strand.
TCTATTCTTTCCTTGGGGATGGCTCATATATGATGCTCCATTCCGAATTGCCAACGTCCATTCAGGAAAAGAAAAAAATAAATATCATTTTATTTGATAATATGACCTTTGGCTGCATCAATAATTTGCAGATTGAACATGGTCAAGGCAGCTTTGGTACAGAATTCCGCTTTAGAAATGAGCAAACAGGCAAGTTAGATGGTGGTTTCGTTCCCGTTGACTTTGCCATGAATGCAGCATCTTATGGCTGCAAGACTTATACGGTAAAAACGATTGAAGAACTCAAAGCGGCGCTTGCTGATGCCAAGAAGCAAACCGTATCGACACTGATCGATATCAAGGTCTTGCCAAAAACCATGGTGCATAAATATGGATCTTGGTGGCGCGTTGGTGTGGCAGAAGTTTCCAAGAGCCCTAAAATCCAGGATGTATATAAAAACGTCATTGTTCCTCATTTGAAGGAAGCCAGAAAATATTAATATAATCTCTAAGATCCATGTGGCACAGCGTAGATTATTCCGCGATTACAGTACGGAATAATCTTGCGGCGCCGCACATCTTTAAGATAGGTAGCTCATGTTCAAAAGGAATAGACTGAATACTAAAAAAATACAAAAGAATTGCCGAATTTACGGCAAATAGAATGATTTTCCAAATGAGAAGATCGGTTCAGTCAATTCTTCCGGTTACTATTCACACAATGCCTGTTGGGGGGCAAAATTGATGAGGGGGAAATAGTATGGAACAGAAAACACCTAAGCAGTTTTTAAAGAGAGTCACGGTTATATCGACATTTGGTGGTTTACTTTTTGGTTATGATACGGGGGTTGTCAATGGAGCGCTTGCTTTTATGGCTCGTCCGGATCAGCTCAATCTCACGCCTTTTTTGGAAGGCTTGGTCGCTAGTGGTTTGTTATTTGGTGCGGCAATCGGCTCATTTGCCGGTGGGCGCATATCCGATCTCAAGGGGCGCCGAAAGATGCTCCTAGCGTTGGCTGTCATTTTCTTTTTTGCCGCAATTGGCTGCTCGTTGGCACCTACCGCGCAAATTCTGATTGCTTGCCGTTTTGTCTTGGGGATTGCGGTTGGCGGTGCATCTGTCACGGTACCAGCATATCTGGCAGAAATGTCTCCAGCGGAAAATCGCGGACGAATGGTCACACAAAACGAGTTGATGATCGTAACTGGCCAATTATGTGCTTTTGTACTTAATGCAATCATGGGTGTAGCTTTTGGTGAAACCGCGCATATTTGGCGTTACATGCTGGTATTAGCTTCGTTGCCAGCTATCGTTCTTTGGTTTGGGATGCTCGCAATGCCAGAAAGCCCGAGATGGCTCGTCATGCATGGCAAAATCGGTGAAGCGCTGACCGTTCTCAAACAGGCCAGAGATGAAGGCCGCGCTATCGCCGAACTCAACGAAATCCAAGACAACATTGCTCAAGAAAGTGGTATGCAAAAAGCAACGGTTAAAGACCTTACGGTTCCATGGGTTCGTCGTATTGTACTCATTGCCATGGGGGTTGCCATTTGTCAGCAGATTTCCGGCGTCAATTCGATCATGTATTATGGCACGCAGATTCTGCAAAAATCTGGTTTTAGCACCGAGGCTGCACTTATCGGCAACATTGCCAATGGAGTAATTTCAGTTGGTGCTACATTCTTTGGTATATGGATGATGGGTCGACATGGCCGCCGCCCGCTTCTTATGACTGGCCAGATTGGGACAATTGCTTGTCTTTGTGCTATTGGAGTTTTCTCGAATCTTTTGGCAGGAACAGCAGCTTTACCGTTTGTGGTACTCTCTTTGACTGTTTCATTTTTGTTCTTCCAACAGGGCTTTTTATCACCAATCACTTGGTTGATGTTATCAGAATTGTTCCCGCTGCGTTTGCGCGGCATGGGGATGGGATTTACTGTCCTTTGTTTGTGGTTGACGAATTTTGCGGTAGGGCTTAGCTTCCCGGTTATGATGGATGGTTTTGGTTTGTCTGTGACCTTCTTCATTTTTGCTGGAATCGGATTGCTTGGCTTGCTCTTTGCTTATAAATGTGTACCAGAAACAAGAGGCCGCTCGCTCGAACAAATCGAAAAAGATTTCCGCAATTATGGAAAAAAAGAAGTGAACGCTAGTACTGTTACAGCAAAAATAGCGGAATAAGGCTGTGCCGTCGAATTTTCGGGGGATATTCGGCGTGGATAAAATAAAGAAGAGCTGTTGAGGCACGATGGGGGGAGAAAATACCCCAAAGGTTTTTGATGGAATATAGGCAAGGCTTCATGGGTTGGATATTTACAAGTAACGTTTTTAGTGAAGCCAGGCTCTCTTCAAAAAGACAGTAAAAAGTTGTCTTGTAAAAAGACTATAAATAATTAACAAATAAGCGTAAACCTTGGAGGTTAAAAAAATGGCAAAAATAACATTAGGAATTGCACCGATTGCGTGGACAAATGATGATATGCCGGATCTTGGCAAAGAAAACACATTTGAACAGTGTGTAAGCGAAATGGCATTAGCTGGTTTTTCCGGTTGTGAGGTAGGTGGCAAATATCCAAGAGACATTGCTGTGCTGAAAAAAGCATTGAAGCTTCGTAGTATGTCGATAGCAAGTGCTTGGTTCAGTTCATTTTTGACGACGAAGCCATATCAGGAAACGGCCGATGAATTCATTGTTCATCGCGATTTTCTACATGCTATGGGCGCAAAGGTAGTCGTTGTGGCAGAGCAAGGACATAGCGTTCAGGGGATGCTCGATACACCAGTGTTTGCGGGCAAACCTTATTTTACGAATGAAGAATGGGAAAAATTAGCAGAAGGTCTCAATGCGCTTGGTCGCCTCGCAGAGGAAAAAGGCATGAAGGTCGTTTACCATCATCACATGGGAACTGGCGTACAGACAGAAGCTGAAATCGATAAATTGATGGAAATGACAGACCCTAAGCTCGTGTATTTACTGCTCGATACTGGTCATCTCGTATGTTCTGGGGAAGACTATGTCGGTATACTCAAAAAATACTTACCGAGAATCAAGCACATTCATCTCAAAGATGTTCGGAAAAGCATGGTAGAAAAAGTGAAAGCGGAAGATATGAGCTTTTTGGATGGAGTCAGAGCGGGCATGTTCACAGTTCCTGGTGATGGAGATATTGATTTTGCTCCGGTTTTTGCTACAGTCGATCAAAGTGATTATGAAGGATGGTATATCGTCGAAGCTGAACAAGATCCGGCGAAAGCCAATCCGCTTGAATATGCGCAGATTGCTAGAGAATATATATTAAAAGAAGCTAAAATTTAAATTTTACGTTAAAATTTTGTCAATGAGAAAGGACCGCTGCAAAATAAAGAGCTTTTATTATTTTTGCAACGGTCTTTTTGTGGATAAACAGGGGTGGATTTTCATGGGAATAATGATGATTGTCATAAGTTTGGTCTTATTGATGTTTTTTGCATATAGAGGATATTCTATTATCTTTATCGCACCAATTTTTGCCGTTGTGGCAGCTGTCGGCAGCGGGTATGATTCTATGCCAGTCTACAGTGAAATTTATATGACAAAGGCGGCTGAATACATAAAGACATATTATCCGGTATTCTTGCTGGGAGCTGTATTTGCTAAAATCATGGAGGAGGGCGGGCTGGCGGCGGCAGTAGCCGAAAAAATCGTAGCTGCGCTTGGCAAGGAAAAGGCAGTTTTGGCTGTTTTGCTTGGCTGTGGCATACTGACGTATGGCGGCCTAAGTGTATTTGTTGTGGCGTTTGTCATGTATCCGTTTTCTGCTATTTTATTTAAAGAAGCGGATATTCCCAAAAGGCTTCTTCCCGCCTTGCTTTGGATGGGTATTTTCACTTATAGCATGGTCGCGTTGCCGGGAACGCCACAGATACAGAACATCATTCCGACGTCTTTTTTTGGCACAACGACCTGGGCGGGAATCGGCCTTGGTCTTAGCGGAGCGATTCTTTATTTTGTGATAGCTTGGGCATGGATAAGCTATCGTCACAAAAAGCTCCATGCTAAAGGAGAAGGCTATGGTCAGCATCATTTACAGGAACCGGAAGAGTCGAAGGAAGCTTTGCCTGATTGGAAGATATCCGCGATTCCTTTGGTCATGGTCATTCTTATTAATCTTATTGTCAGCAATCCATTTCATTGGAGTTGGGGTTATCAATGGGCAGCAAATAGTCTAGAAGCTATCATGCCGCTCAAGCTCAGTTTGATGGCGGCCAGCGTCGAAAAAGTACAGGCAATCTGGTCTATTAATGTGGCACTTATTTTGAGTTCCCTGGCAGCTGCCTGGATTGGGCGGAAGCGTTTGGGCAGTAAAGGCGGTGTTGTCCATCCAATCAACAGTGGCGCCATTGGTTCTACGAGTGCGATTTTGAACGTCGCTTCTGGCTATGCTTTTGGCTGCGTCATTGCAGCGCTGCCAGCCTTTGCCATCATCAAAGAAGCTCTTTTGGGCCTGAGCATCGGCAATGGGCCATTGCTGTCGGCAATCATCACGACCAATATCATGACGGGCGTAACTGGATCTTCTTCTGGTGGGATGACCATCGCCTTGGGGATGCTTGGGCAAGAATGGCTTACATGGGCGCAGCAGATCGGCATGTCTCCGGAAGTATTGCATCGCATTGTTTGTCTCGCATCTGAATGTATCGATACGGTACCGCAGGCTGGAGCCCTTGTTACATTGATGGCAGTATGCGGTTTGACGCATCGCGAATCCTATTATGATGTGGTCGTTTTGACGATCTTAAAGACAACGGTTGTTTTTATTTGTTTGGGTCTCTATACTTTGTTTGGTTTGGTATAAAGATCATTTTCTGGGAACGGAAAATGAGGTGCATGAAATGACAGACGAGAAAAAAACATATATTTTATTGACCTTGACGACAATCATCTGGGGTATACAGCCGCTTTGCGCGAAGCTTTTAGTTGCAGAGTGGTCACCCGTTGCGCTGACGTATATTCGGTATTTTTTCATCAGTGCGATTCTTTTTGCAATGCTTTATTGGCGGCGTGACAAGGGGCTTTTTCCGCCAAGAGATTGCTGGATTTTGTTGATTGGAATGGGCATTAGTGGAATTGCCGGCAATAGCATTGCTCAATTTACTGGGCTGAAATATTCAACGGTTACCAATTGCACGCTTATTTCAGCGACCTCTCCGGCAGTTACGGCTTTTTTATCGGCCCTATTTATTAGAGAACGACTTAGTCTTTTGTCTTGGCTAGGAATTTTGGTTTCTTTTTCGGGGGTCATGTTGATTGTCAGCCATGGAATATTTGGCACCATTATGACAATCGACTTCAATCTAGGCGATCTATTGTTTTTTGTCTGTCAGATTTTTTGGTCCATTTATTCTTTACTGGGGCTCAAAGCGATGAAAAAGCTTTCGGCAATAGCCGCTACCGCATGGGCTGGGTTGTTTGGCGCTATTTTTACGCTGCTTTTCGGTCTGTTTTCAGGTCAGGCTGCGCTAACAGAATTGACCGCAATTTCGTGGCTGGCGTTTTGTTATATGGTGTTTTTTGGTGGCGTGATGGCAATGATTTTTTGGAATATTGGCGTGAAAAACACTGGACCGAGCTTGACGGCAGTCTTCCAAAACATCACGCCTGTTGTCGGGATGCTGGGCGGGTGGTTTTTCTTTGATGAATCGATAGGCTGGCTTGAGCTTATAGGTGCTCTGACCATTTTTTCAGGTGTTTATCTGACGACATATGGCCGATAGTGATTTACTAGAGTTTAAAGATAAGAATTATTTAAAAAGAAGGCTGCGGCAGGAGTTATTTGCTGCGGCTTTTTACTTTTTCAGACTATGTTCGTTTGCTTTTTCTTGAAAGAAAGGGGGGATTGTTGTAAAATCGATACAGGATTTAGCGGTAGAGGAGCACGTATATGACGGTTATCTATTACAGCAAAAAAGTTTTTTCACCCGGGCCGGAAAAGGACGCCAGACTTCTTTATGTGTGCCGGGCGGACAGGGCGCAAACCAGTTTGCCATCAGCGTTTCATTCGCATGAGGAGAATCTCGAGCTTCTCTATGTGCATAAAGGCAAAGGGGTTTTTCGTATCGATAACCAGCTTTACCATGTGTCAGCTGGAGACCTTGTGATCTATAACAGTGGGGTTATACACGATGAGTGTGCAGATCCAGAAGCTGGAATGTGGTTTTATAACTGCGGGGTCAAGGGTCTTAAACTACCTGGGTTAAAGGAAAACCATCTGATTGCGGATGATATTTCTCCTGTGCTGCATTGCGGCGCATTGCAAAAAAGCATGTATGATTTGTTTGCGCAAATGTATGAACAGCTATCAGAAAATGGTAAGGCTGCTGAAATGGTCTGCCAATATCTTTTGAGCACATTGCTGGTTCTGCTTATGTACCAGGCTGAATGGACGGCGAGAATCAAAGAGAACAAAAAAGATAATGTATTCATTGGTCTTAAAGCTTACATTGATTCGAATTATGCCGAAGATATCAGCGTAGATGATTTGAGTCGACGTGTCCATATGAGCACTTCTAACATGACGCATCAGTTTAAAAAACGCACGGGATTTTCTCCCATACAATACATTATTCGCCGGCGCATCGGTAAGGCGCAAGCCATGTTGATCAGCTCGGATAAGAGCATAACGGAGATCAGTGCAAGCATAGGCTACGATAATATCAGTTATTTCAATAATCAGTTCAAAAAAATTGTTGGTATGGCTCCACAGAATTATCGCAAATACCGGGTCGGTGATAATCAGTATAAACGCTTGAACCAGCTTTGCGAGCTTTGGGAACATTTTTAGCAAAAGAAGCATTCTACAGACATATGTGCTGTAAAATGCTTCTTTTTTATTATTTTGCAGAAAAGTGCAAATACATCTTCAATACAGTTCGTTTTTGCTTTGAATTCAACAGAAAAGAGAAAGCGGTTTTCTCGAAATCAACGTATAATGAACTCATCAGCCCGGGTAAGTTGATACAGATCATGAAATCGATAAAAGGAGCATCTGACAATGAAATTAAGCATAAACGAAGCAACCGCCTTAGAAAAGTCAAACTTGGTCAAAGATTTGGAACTTTGCGAAAAACATGGCTATGATTATATCGAAATAAGGACGATGGACTGCCTGCAAGATTATCTAAAAGACCATACCATCGAAGATTTGGCAAAATACTTTGCTGAGCACCATGTAAAGCCATTAGCCTTCAATACATTATGTTTCTTCAATAATCGTACACCGGAAGATTATAAGAAAATTCTCGATGAGCTTCGCCAAATGTGCGAATGGGGTAAAGCAATCGGTTGTAAGACGGTTATTACTGTGCCGACGGTAGATCTAAAGAAAGTAACCTATGAAGAAATTCACAAATCAGCAGTTGCCTGCCTGCGGGAAATGGGCGATATCGCTACTCAATATGATATGCGGGTTTCCGTTGAATTCATCGGACATCCGGCAGCTACGATCAATACGTTTGGTCAGGCTTATGCAATCATCGAAGAAGTAAATAAACCAAATGTTGGAATTACCTTGGATTGTTTCCATTTCCATGGGATGGGTTCGAGCATCGAGGATTTGGCAAAGGCGGATGGCGATAAGATCTTTGTTGTCCATTTGAATGATACCGAAGATTTCCCGATTGGTTCATTGCTTGATGAAGATCGTATCTGGCCAGGGGATGGCTGCATAGATCTGGATGAGATTTTCCAGACCCTCAAAAAAATCGGTTTTAAACAAGATGTGGTTTCTTTAGAACTCTTCCGTCCAGAATACTATAAAATGGATCCGGATGAAGTATATCGCATTGGCAAGGAAAAATCGCTCAAGGTCATCGCGCGTAATTTTTGATACAGCTTATAAAGAATTTCGCCGCTTATTGGCGAGAGAATAGATAATTTTAGGAGGAATTTATAATGACAGTACGTTTTGGAGTAATTGGCTGCGGGGCAATCGGACAGGAACATATCAAGAGAATCACGAATACGTTGTCCGGGGGGACGATTGTAGCCGTAAATGATATCAATGAAGAGAACGCAAAAAAAGTCGTCAGCACGTTGGGGCTCGATGCAAAGGTTTATACCGATGGACATGCACTTGTTGCAGCTGCGGATGTCGATGCAGTTCTCGTGACCTGCTGGGGACCGGCACATAAGGAATTTGTTCTTTCGGCAGTAAATGCAGGCAAATATGTTTTTTGTGAAAAACCATTGGCAACTACGGCCGATGATTGTCTGGAAATTGTTGAAGCTGAAATCAAACAGGGCAAGCATCTCGTTCAAGTTGGTTTCATGCGCCGCTTTGATGCAGGCTATGTTGCGCTCAAGCAGGCAATCGATGCCGGTCAAATAGGCGCACCACTCATGCTGCATGCTGCACATCGCAATCCGGCGGTAGATGATCGCTATACGACGGATATGGCCATCAATGACACGATGATCCACGAAATCGATGTACTCCATTGGCTTTTAGATGATGAATACGCATCGGTGCAGGTCGTATATCCTCGCAAGACAAAACTTGCTTCTGGGCATTTGGCTGATCCGCAAATCGTCATGGTGGAAACCAAAAAAGGTGTGCGCATCGATGTCGAGATCTTTGTAAATTGCAAATATGGCTATGACATCAAATGTGAAGTTGTCGGTGAAGAAGGCATTGCCTATTTGCCTGAACCAGCAACTGTTCAGGTCAGAAAAGATGCTGTCCTGCAGCGCCCAATCCTGATGGACTGGAAAGATCGTTTCATTGCCGCCTATGATGTTGAATTGCAGAGCTTTATCGACAATATCAACAGGGGCAAGGCTTTGACGGGTCCTTCTTCATGGGATGGCTATGCAGCAGCACTCACCGCAGATATCTGCGTAAAAGCACAGCAGAAATCTGGTGAAATCCTCCCGATTACCCTTAAGGAATGCCCGGCTTTTTATGCAGCAAAAAATCTGTAAGATTTTTGCCCCCATGCAGGCTGACGCCTTTTTCTACACGAAATGAATTCGTGTACATAACTTTATTTGACCGTCCAAGATGTGGCTATCATTTTGGACGGCCTTTTTTTCATCTGTCAAAGCTGAGGGCAGGAGCTTCTTGTTTTTTCGTGAATACATAAAGAAATGAGAGGTAAATTTAATGGGAGTTCCCATGAAGAGGGTGTTTGCATGGCGGTAAGGCGTGGGCGTTTGTTGGCAATGAGTGATATTCACGGAGAGCACAAAGCGATGCAGCTTGTCTTGGCGCAGGCTGGGTATGTGCCAGAGGCAGACCGGCTTATTCTTTTGGGCGATTATATTGACCGCGGCCCGGCGGCTTCCGCAGTAGTTACAGAAATCAGACGGCTTGTTTTGGCGGGGGCGGTTGCTTTACGGGGGAATCACGAGCAGATGATGATCGACGCGATGGATACAGATGAATATGAGCTTTGGGAGATCAATGGTGGCAGGACGACTCGTGCCAGCTATACATCTGCTGCCAAAATGAGAAGCGATGCAGAATTTCTCAATACTTTGCCATTATATTATGAATCGGATGGCAAGATTTTTGTTCATGCAGGGCTTCGACCTGGTGTGCCTGTCGAAGAACAGGACGCGAACAGCCTTCTATGGTCACGCCCTCGGGATTTTGATGAATATGAGGGGAAGACATTGGTGGTTGGACATACGCCGACGCAAACGATCGTCAGTAAGGAATGGCAGGCGCCGCTTTGCCGCGGCAATGTTATTTTCATTGATACAGGTATGGGCTACAATCGTCGCCTCACTTTGCTTGATTTGACGCAAAGTGTCTATTGGCAGGCTTGTGCCCAAGATATTCCCGCAGGGCCGTGGCCGCAAAAGCTCAAGACTTTGCCATGAAATACAAAAATCCCCGGAGAAATTCCGGGGGTTTTTGTGTTTCATATATAAGATTATAGGGTGGGTGATTTAAATTATAATTTGTATTGTGCGCGAATTTCTGCCAAAGTGACAGGGCGATGTTCTTCTACGGATTTTTTGGCGGCAAGACCAATCAGAACTGGTTCTAAACCGTCTTTCGCATTTACTTTGGTTGGCGTGTCCTGAACGATGGATTCGACAAAGGCGTCGATTTCAGCAGCATAGGCCTGCATATAGCGTTCAAGGAAGAAGAATAAAGGCTTTTCTTGTACGACGCCGTCTTTGCCGCTGAATATCGTTGTCGAAGCGGAATCGTTGGCAATGGCAATAGCACCTGCCGTGCCGAATACCTCAGCTCGTTGATCGTACCCATAGCAAGCCTGACGGCAGTTGTCAATAACGGCCGTAGCGCCGTTATCAAGTTTCAAGGTGATGATGGCGGTGTCGATGTCACCAGCTTGGCCGATGGCAGGGTCGACGGTAACTGAACCTGCAGCATAAACTTCTTCGACTTCCGCGCCGGATAGATAGCGAACCATATCAAAATCATGAATGGTCATGTCGAGGAAGATACCACCGGAGATTTTAACGTAGTCAATCGATGGTGGTTCTGGGTCGCGGGATGTGATTTTTATGATTTGCTGTTGGCCGACTTTGCCTTCTGCCACTGCTTTTTGTACGGCGGCGAAATTGTGATCGAAGCGGCGGTTAAAGCCGACTTGATATTTTTTGCCGGAGGCATCGACGGCTTGTAGGACTTCTTTTATTTTTTCAACGCTATGGTCGATTGGTTTTTCGCAGAATACATGTTTACCAGCTTTGAGGGCTTCTAGTGAGATCGGTGAATGCTGATCTGTTGAAGCACAGATGAGGACTGCTTCGATGGCAGGGTCAGCTAAAATTTTCTTATAATCGGTGTACATTTCAGTGATGCCAAGTGACTGTGCCCAAGCTTTGCCATTGTCATTTAAGAATGGATCAGCTACTGCCTTTACGCGCGCATTTTTAACATATTTTGTGATGCTTTCACCATGGACGCGGCCGATACGGCCAATTCCGATAATACCTACATTGATCATTTTGATTCCGCCTTTCGTTTCTGTTATATTTTGCTGGAATTTACTCGTTTTTTTTGGTAATATAATAATAATATAACTATATAAATGGTGATGTTATTATTATATTTTGTGTATGTTTTACTATGCTTTTATTATAAGTTATAGATGAAAAGGATACCTCTACTATGTTGCTTTTTTACTGGCAGCAAAGCCTGGATTTTGTGAGGGGTTGCTTGAAAGAAGGAGAAGTACTCTAAAATATTGCTATGTTTCGAATATTTTGCCTATGGATTATTGTGGTGAAGGAGTTTTTGCGATGGTACAGTATTTTGTCAAAGATCAAGGCACAAAGGGAGACA
>CBDTTM010000027.1:0-19496 GCA_965363355.1 uncultured Selenomonadaceae bacterium
ATCCGAAGTAGATGTTGAACTTTGCGCGTTAAGGTCACTGATCTGTTTTTCGATGGCGAGTTCTTGCTGCTTTAAGCTATTGAGGGTAGAAGAGTTATCGGTAAAGCTGGTACTGCTATTTGTTGAGATTGCACTTATCGACAAAAGAATCATCTCCTTATAAATATATAGTTACATTGTAACATATTTAGGGGAAAATGGTGCTGTTTTTTGAATGTAAAGGGACAATCCATAAAAAAGTAGTGTATTAAAAACTTTTATTGAAAATGAGGCACATGACGGTTTAATTTTTATGGGAAAAAGCCGATAAACTAAAGAGTGGAAATATGTTTACGGAAAGTATCAAAAAGCATATGGAGGTGGCAGCGTGGTCGAGAATGCGTTTGTTGGCAGGGATGCTCTGCAACAAAGGAAAGAATGGAAAGAGCGGTTAGATGTTTTGAAGGCTGAGGAAAAGTATGAAGAAGCTTTGGCTGCAGCGCTTGCTTTTTTGGAAAAAGATGATCCTGATACAGAAATCATGATGGATGCGGCAGATCTTTATTTTATGGCTGGGGATTATGTGCAGGCAAGGGCTTGGATCGATCGGATTTTGCTTATAGCGCCGCAGCATCTTGCCGGACGTGTTCTTTTGGCTCGAATCTGTATTTTAGGAAACAGGGCCCCGGATGGATTGGCGATACTTGAACGCATGCTGGAGTGGAATGAGGAAATTCCCCAGGAATTGCAAGAAAAAATGAAATATACGCTCGAGTATTTCCGCTGCTTAGAAGGCGCGGACGATACGATAGCCTTGTATCCAAGAGTTAAAGCATTTATTAAAAGCGGATTCAAGGCAAATGGACCGGGCATCCATACGGAAGTTTCCGATTGTCCGGACTTTGCTGCAGCGGAAAGCATCAAACGCGGCATCTTAGAAAAAGAGATTCCATTATTAGAAAAGCTGGCGATGTTCAACTCGTTTGCTGGAGCTTATTATGCTCGTGGCAGGCTGGCTGAGGCAGAGCTTTTGCTCGTGACCGCACTCGAAATCGATGAGCATGATCAAGACACCTTACGTAATTTGGCTGTTTTGGTTGCTGAATGCGGAGATTTTGATGGGGCTATGGAATATGCAGCGCAGCTGCCAAAAGCGGATTTTTGCTTGCTTAATTTACTAAGGGAGAAGAGTTCGCACCAATGAGCTCGTTAAGTTTTCGTTATATTTTAGAGAAAGAAAAGGATGTTTTCTTGTTTGTAGTATAATGAAAACACAGGGAGAGGAGATGACTTCATGGAAATGTCAATTGCCGCAGCATCTGTTGGACTAAGTCAGTTCAATGCGCAGCAAGATATCGGCGTATCGGTTCTAAAGAAAGAAATGAACAGTATGGCCGAGGGCGTTACGGATATTTTGCCCAACTTGAGCCAGGCGATGGGGATCGGCGCAAATCTCGATATCGGAGCATAATGGAAAATGGCCTTAACTTTTGGATAAATCAAGTTAAGGCCATTTTCTCTTTTGCTCTACACAAGGAGCAATTCTGAAAAATATTAATTTACAGAAAAAAGCGAAAAGAACCAAATTTTTACTTGCTTTTTTTGATAAGTCACACTATACTGAATTGTAGAGGGCATTATTTTACTTAGATTTATATTTGCAGTGCAGTTCGTGTAAAAGGGAATCTACTACAGGCTCTTAAACTCAAAAGGTGAGGGGATTTTTTCATGGCTTTCGAAGACAAGACTTTAGTTTGCAAAGATTGTGGTAAGGATTTTATCTTTAGCGCAGGCGAGCAAGAATTCTACGCAGAGAAGGGGTTTGAAAACGAACCGGTACGTTGCCGTGATTGTCGTGACTCTAGACGCCGCACTCGTGATGGCGGCAATGGCGGAGACAGAGAACCGCGTCAGATGTACACTGTTGTCTGCGCTGAATGCGGTAAAGAAACACAAGTGCCGTTTGAACCTAAGAATGATCGTCCGGTTTATTGCCGTGACTGCTTCAATTCTAAAAGAGGCTGATACTTGCGTTAAACGAAATATATTGATATAATTTCACTAGTATCTGGCAATGTGGCCCGGAGCATTCCGGGCTTTTTTTATGTAAAGAAGGAGGAATTATGATGTCAAAGAAATTATTGGTATTATGTATGATGGGTTTATTTGCAATGACAGCTTTATTCGCTGGTTGTGGAGACGCAAAGAAAGATGCAGCAGGATCGGGAGAAAAGGTTTTGCGTGTAGGCTGTAATGCAGATTTTGCACCGTTTGAATTCCAGGATGTCGATGGCAAGGAATACGCGGGATTCGATATGGACTTGATTCGTGCAATCGGTAAGGAAATGGGCTACAAAGTAGATATCCAAAACTTGAACTTCGATGGTTTGATTCCAGCGATGGAATCGAACAATATTGATGTAATCATTTCGGGAATGTCGATTACAGATGAACGTAAAAACAAAGTTACATTCTCAAAACCTTATTATCAATCCGGATTGACGATTGTTGTCAAGAGCGACAATAACGCAATCAAGGGCTTTAAAGATTTAGAAGGCAAGAAGATCGCTGTACAGATCGGTACGACTGGTGCTACAGAAGCAAAGAAGATTCCAAATGCTGAAGTCAAGGAATTCAACAGTTCCGCTGATACATTCATGGAACTCAAAGCTGGCGGCGTAGATGCTGTAGTCAATGATCGTCCGGTAAATGACTACTACATTGCTAAGAGCAATGAAAAAAATGCAAAGACATTGGATGATATTTTGACGGCAGAAGATTATGGTATTGCAATGAGCAAGAAAAACCCTGAGCTTGCAAAGCAGATTGATGCAGCTCTTGATAAACTCAAGGAAAACGGTGAATACAATAAGATTTACGAAAAATGGTTCGGTCCCAAAAAGTAAATGGATAGAGATTGCTGCGCCGCAAAAGAAATTTTGCGGCGCTTTCTTCATGTTGACAGCCTGCAAACAGTGAAATATAATAAGTTTAGCATATTTATACAAGAAATCGTAAGTAAAAATGAGAAGTAAGGATGGATAGTATGGATTTTGATTTTTCTTTGGTTGTCAATGCACTGCCGCTTTTGCTAGAGGGCGCCTTTGTGACAATAAAGATTACAGCTTTGAGCGTGATGTTCGGGATCATCATCGGCTTGTTTGCCGGGATTGCTCGTATTTCAAGTTTTTGGCCAGTTCGTGCACTGGCGGCTGTTTATGTGGATTTTATTCGTGGGACCCCGCTGTTGGTGCAGATTTATTTGATGTATTTTGCTTTGCCTGTTGTGACGGGAATGCGCATCGATCCGTTTTTTGCAGCGATTACGGCGTGCAGCGTCAATAGTGGTGCTTATGTAGCGGAAATATTCCGCGCTGGTATCCAGGCTGTCGATGAGGGGCAGATGGAAGCTGGGCGTTCTTTGGGGATGACTTGGACGCAGACCATGCGTTATATCATTATTCCGCAAGCATTCAAACAGGTAATACCACCGCTTGGCAATGAATTCATTGCTTTGCTCAAAGATTCGTCTTTGGTCTCTGTCATCGGTTTTGAAGAGCTGACGCGTCGCGGGCAGCTTGTTATTGCCAGGACATATGGATCATTGGAAATTTGGGTCAGTGTAGCAATTTTGTATTTGATCATGACCTTGACGATTTCCCGTTTTGTTGCGTATTTGGAGCGGAGGTTTAAGATTGATGATAGACGTTAAAAATTTACAAAAGTCGTTTGGCAAGACGGCGGTTCTAAAAGGTATCGATGTTTCCATCGCAGAAAAGGAAGTCGTTGTTATCATCGGTCCTAGTGGCTCTGGTAAGAGTACTTTGCTGCGCTGCATGAATTATCTTGAGGTGCCGACCGGTGGCGAAATCACGGTAGATGGCATTCCACTCAATAATGAATCGAATATCAACAAAGTTCGAGCTGAAGTCGGTATGGTATTTCAGCGCTTCAACCTATTTCCGCATATGACTGTGCTGGAAAATATCATTTTGGCGCCGATGAAGGTACGTAAGGCAACAAAGGCGGAAGCTGTCAAAACGGCGGAGCTCCTTTTGAAAAAGGTCGGTTTGGAAGACAAGGCCAATGCATACCCTCCACAGCTTTCTGGCGGTCAGCAGCAGCGTGTGGCCATTGCTAGAGCTTTGGCGATGAAACCTAAAGTCATGTTGTTCGATGAACCGACTTCTGCACTTGATCCGGAAATGGTCAACGAAGTGCTTGATGTAATGAAGAACCTTGCCAAAGAGGGCATGACGATGGTTGTCGTGACGCATGAAATGGGTTTTGCCAGAGAAGTAGGCGACCGAGTTCTGTTTGTTGACGAGGGGCGCATCATCGAGCAGGGGACGCCGACTGAAATTTTTGAACACGCACAGGAAAAAAGGACAAAGTTATTCCTGTCAAAGATTCTATAATACAAAATATGAATCTAATTCATAAAAAAATGGAAAAATAATAATGCGTGAGTAATCCATACGGATATTTGTTCCTCAATGGTAACCATAAGAAATGCTTATTGACATATAATATTCCAAGATATATAATGTGTGAAGTGGTCGCTGGTAAAGCGCCCAGTTTATTTGTAGGAGGAGTACAAAATGGTTGGTAAAGTAAAATGGTTTAGCGCAGAAAAAGGTTATGGATTTATTGAGAGAGAAGACGGGGGCGATGTATTCGTACATTTTTCCGCAATTCAGGATGAAGGATTCAAAACTTTGACAGAAGGTCAAGATGTAGAATTCGAAATCGTTGAAGGCGCACGCGGACCACAGGCTTCTAACGTTGTAAAAACGGCATAATTCATACAAAAATCGCGGAACCCGGTTTAGCCAGACTAAACCGGGTTTTTAATATGCAAAAAAATGACGAAAATTGTAATATTGTTTAATTATAATCAAAATTTGGTAAATAAAATGTAAAGTTTCTGAAATCTTTTATGGTTTATAGGAGGTTTTTCTTTGCTGGCGGAGAATATATAAAACATAGGATACAGGAAAGGGGATGGATGCATATGGCAACATTCACTATTAGAGGAAAAAATATTGAGATTACTCCCGCATTGAAAGATTATGTAGAAAAGAGAGTCGGCAAGGTTACGAAATATTTCGATCAGGTTGGCGAAATCACTGTACTCCTTACGGTGTCAAAAGGAAGACATATTGTAGAAGTAACCGTTCCGGTACATGGGGTCCTGCTTCGTGGAGAAGAGGCCACTATGGATATGTATACATCGATTGATTTGGTTATTGAGAAGCTGGAAAGACAGATTCATAAACATAAAACAAAATTAGAGAAGCGTTTCCGTGCAGGGAGCTTCAAGTCCGAAGTTGTTGGCGAAACGCTTGTTACAAATAAGGCAGATGAGAGTGCAGATTATTCAGTAGTCAAAACGAAACGTTTTGCCGTGAAGCCGATGGATGTCCAGGAAGCGATCATGCAGATGAATATGGTCAATCATGATTTCTTCGTTTTCCGCGATGCTTCGACAGAAGACATCAATGTGGTGTATCGCCGTAAAGATGGAAATTACGGTTTGATCGAATCTGGTATATGAAATAGAAGTGATATTGCTTTGGAGGCGGGATTGCTGCGGCAGTCCCGCCTTATTTTTGCGGGGACAAAGTATATTTTGACTTATAGTTGATATTTTGATAAAATCGAAAGATAGGTTTAGGAATAGGTGTCCTACTTTTGGAGGAGTGATTATACTTGCTAGGTTTTTTGAAAAGATTTTTGGGCGATAATAATGAAAAAGAAATAAAGCGTATGCAGGAATTTGTTGAACTGATCAATGGTTTTGAAGCGGATCTGCAGGGCCTTAGCGATGGTTCTTTGTGTGCAAAGACAGAACAGTTCAAACAACGCCTGAATAAGGGCGAGACGCTTGATGATATTATGCCGGAGGCTTTTGCTGTAGTTCGGGAGGCTTCAAGACGTGTGTTGGGTATGCGTCATTTTGATGTGCAGATGATCGGTGGTATTTGTCTGCATGAAGGAAAAATTGCGGAAATGCGTACAGGTGAAGGTAAAACCCTGGTTGCGACATTGCCAACATACCTCAATGCAATCAGCGGTAAAGGCGTACATATGATTACGGTCAATGATTATTTGGCTAAACGTGACAGCGAGTGGATGGGGAAACTCTACCGCTTTTTAGGTTTGTCCGTTGGTTTGATTGCGCATGATATGGATTTCCCGGAAAGAAAATTCGCCTATAACTGCGATATTACATTTGGGACAAACAATGAGTTCGGGTTTGATTATTTGCGTGACAATATGGTCATTTATCAAGACCAAATGGTACAGCGCGACCTGAATTTTGCTATTGTCGATGAAGTGGACAGCATCTTGGTCGATGAGGCGCGTACTCCGCTCATTATTTCAGGCCCTGGGGAAAAGTCTACAGATATGTATGCCATTATGGCAAAGGCTGTGGGTCAACTCAAAGAAGATGTTGATTATACAGTCAATGAAAAAGAAAAGAATGTATCGCCAAATGAAGAGGCGGTTGCCAAAGTAGAAAAGGCACTCAATATCAAAAATCTTTACGATCCGGCAAATATCGAGATGTCACATTGCTTTACGCAGGCTCTACGGGCAAAAGGCTTGATGAAGCGCGATCGCGATTATGTCGTTCGTGAAAACGAAGTCATCATCGTCGATGAATTTACGGGGCGTTTGATGGTCGGCCGTCGTTATTCGGATGGATTGCATCAAGCTATCGAAGCCAAGGAAAATGTCAAGATTCAGCGTGAATCACAGACGTTGGCTACGATTACCTTCCAAAATTATTTCCGTATGTATAGTAAACTCGGCGGCATGACAGGGACGGCTAAAACAGAGGAAGATGAATTTCTCAAAATTTATAAGCTGCCAGTCATCGTAATTCCAACGAATAAGACGATCCAGCGTATCGATAAACCGGATGTCATCTATAAGACAAAACGAGCAAAATATAAGGCGGTTGTCCAGACAATCATTGAAGCTCATAAGCAAGGCCAGCCGGTTCTTGTCGGTACGACTTCAATTGTGCAGTCAGAAGAGCTCAGTGTCGTCTTAAAGAAGAATAAAGTGCCACATAACGTGCTCAATGCAAAATACCATGAAATGGAAGCACAGATCATCTCAGGAGCCGGTCAAAAGGGCGCAGTTACGATTGCGACCAATATGGCTGGTCGTGGTACAGATATTGTCCTCGGTGAAGGTGTCCGTGAAATCGGCGGCCTTTATATCATTGGTACAGAACGCCATGAATCGCGTCGTATCGACAACCAGTTGCGTGGTCGTGCCGGTCGTCAAGGTGACCCAGGCTGCTCGCGTTTCTTCTTGTCGCTTGAAGATGATTTGATGCGTTTATTTGGTTCGGACAACATTGCCAGCATCATGGACCGTTTGGGCATGGGCGAAGATGATCCAATCGAACACAAGCTCATCACGCGTTCTTTGGAGCAAGCACAGAAGAAAGTAGAAGCACGTAACTTTGATATTCGTAAGCATGTCCTTGAATATGATGATGTCATGAATCAGCAGCGCGAAGTCATTTATGCACAGCGTCGTCAGGTACTCACTGGTGTGAATTTGCGCGAGAACATCATGAACATGGTCGGACAGATCATTGATGAACAAATGGACCAGTACGCCAATGCCAAATTGTATCCAGAAGAATGGACACTCGATGGTTTGATTGAAGATGCTGAAAAAACGTATGCACCACAAGGTAAGCTTGTAAAGGCTGAACTTGAAGAAATGAGCCGAGATGAACTCAGCGATCATTTGCGTAAGGTTGCCGATGACGGTTATAAAGAACGCGAATTGATGTTTGGTGCGGATAATATGCGTGAGCTTGAAAAAGTCGTCATGCTCAAAGTCGTTGACAGCAAATGGATGGAGCATTTAGCTCATATGGATATGCTGCGTGAAGGTATCAACCTGCGTGCATATGGACAAAAAAATCCATTGATCGAATACAAGATTGAAGCATATGATATGTTCCAAGAAATGATTGGCATGATCCAGAACGATATCGCGAAATTGATGTATCGTGTGAACATCGTGACACAGGAACAACAACAGTTAGAAGACCATTTGAAAAATGCCAAAGCTGTACATGGCAGCGATGAACCGGAAGTGACGAAAGCCCAGCCGGTTGTCAACAAGGAAGATATTGGCCGTAATGACCCTTGCCCGTGCGGCAGTGGCAAGAAATATAAAAATTGCTGTGGCAGCGATAAATAAGAAAAATATGTATTGGGATGTGATTAAATGCTTTTGGAAGATTTGCGAGTAACAATTGTCGATATGAAAAAAAAGCTAGATGAAATGGGGACTTCACTTTGAAGTCGCTCAAAAAGAAGAAAAAATAGCTGAACTTGAATATAAAATGGGCGAAACTACCTTTTGGGATGATGCCGAATATGCACAGAAAATAACGCGTGAACTCAATGATGTCAAAGATAGTGTTGAAAAATACAAGTCTTTGGTTGCTCATTATGAGGATATGCAGGTTTTGTGGACACTGGGCACTGAAGATGAAGACGAATCCGTATATGACGAAGTCGTTGCCTCCATCAAAAAAATCCAAAAGGATATGGACCAGTTAGAACTTGAAGTACTGCTGTCTGAGCAGTACGATGCCAATAATGCGATTTTGACCTTGCATGCAGGTGCTGGTGGAACGGAAGCGCAGGATTGGACGCAGATGCTTTTGCGTATGTTTGGCCGCTGGGCAGAACGCCGCGGCTTTGATGTAGAGACGATGGATTTACTGCCGGGTGATGAAGCTGGTGTCAAATCCGCTACACTCATGATCAAAGGACATAATGCCTATGGTTATCTGAAATCGGAAAAAGGTGTACATCGTCTGGTCCGCATTTCACCATTTGATGCCAATGCTCGTCGCCATACGTCGTTTTCGGCTTGTGATATCATGCCGGAAATCGATGATACGGTAGAAGTTGATATCAATATGGCCGATGTTCGCGTAGATACCTACCGGGCAAGTGGTGCTGGTGGTCAGCATATCAATAAAACAGATTCTGCTGTTCGAATGACGCATTTGCCGACAGGTGTCGTTGCTCAGTGCCAAAATCAGCGTTCACAGCTGCAAAATAGAGAACAATGTATGCGCCTCTTAAGAGCTCGTATATTTGAACTCGAACAGCAAAAAAATGCGGAGAAGATGGCAGCGATTGGCGGCGAAAACCAAAAAATCGAATGGGGCAGCCAGATCCGCTCGTATGTATTCCATCCGTACAATATGGTCAAAGATCATCGCACAAATGCGGAAACAGGCAATACACAAGCCGTCATGGACGGCGATTTGGATATGTTCATCGAAGCTTATTTACAGGCGAAGGCGAACAAGGAACTTTGATCTTTCTGTTAGAGGAAGAATCTATAAAATGTCTTTGACTGGATAAAGGGACGGCGCCAGCCGATCCCTTTATTTGATGAAATAGGGTGATTTTTTTGTTTAAGGGCTTGACGATTGCGTCCATTATCATCATACTGATAGTCGGGTTCACTCAACTATTTTTGCCTGCCTTTGCTCAAAAGCAGGCGTCGGCCATATTGCGCTCAGAGGCGCAGGCGGAAAACGCACAGGTTGCGATTGAAGCGATGCCGGCTGCAAAACTGCTCTTTGGCAAGATGGATACATTGTCGATTAACGCTCAAAATGCTTTGGTTGGACAGATTCGTGTCGACAACTTGGACTTGCAGGGCAAAAATGTGCAGGTGAATATGAATGATCTGCTTTTTTCGAAAAAACTGCGTTTTGACGCAGCCCAGTCCCTTGTGTTGAAGGGAACCATCAAGGAAGACGCCTTGGTGGCTGCTTTGCAGAAAAAAGTGGAGAAATTGAAAGATGTTGAAGTAGAGATTACGCCGGATGCCGTTCAGATTCAGGGCAATGTGCCATTGGCTGGCCGTAAGATCGAAGTGAGCATTGAAGGAACGATCAGAGCGCAAGATGGAGGCATTTATTTCCATATGCGTAAGACCAGTATCCACAATGCGATTTTAGGCAAGGCGGTACTAGGAAGTTTGTTCGAGGATATCATGCTGGCAGATCTTAGAACATCGCCGTTTCAGCTCGAAGCGACGGATGTTGTACAGAAAAACGGCGAGATCGATATCACTTTGAGCCGTTGAAGCAAGTGTGACGGTACATAATTTTGCAGGGATAAAAAGTTTGCTCGTAAGGTGGAGGAGAAATGAATAATTTCAAATATAATCGATGGTTGCTGGCCTTTATCATCATTGGATTGATAGCGGCTTTGCATGTGGATTTGCAGCGACATCAGGTGGAAAAAGCAAATAATACGGTAGAAATGGCCATCGATTATGAAGGTTTGGTGGAGCTAGCGGAAACG
This sequence comes from uncultured Selenomonadaceae bacterium, assembly GCA_965363355.1. GTDB lineage: Bacteria > Bacillota > Negativicutes > Selenomonadales > Selenomonadaceae > CBDTTM01. The sequence continues at coordinate 10,356 of CBDTTM010000027.1, forward strand.
GAAGGTGTTTCGACCGACGAGGTCTTCCGTCAGGCTAAGGATGCAGGCATTACATCTTTGGCTGTTTATGAAACTACGTTTAAAAAGCTCAATGCAAATGGAAAAGTCAGTGCAACTCCTGGCAGTGAAATCTTGCAGCGTTACCATAATGGCGCGCTTCTTGATCCTGCTTGGCGCGCACTTGCAGGAAGCGGCGGTATTGTTGGTTCGGAAGTCTATGTGACCGGACATAACGCCCAGACCTATCGTGAAGTGAAAGAGGACTTGATCCGCCGTCTTGGACAAGACCGCGTAAAGACCATGCAGGTTGGTTCAGAAGAGGTTTTGGCGCTTAAGGCAAATTATGAAAATCTCTTGAAACTCGATCTTGGCATGCCAACCGACGAGATGAAAATCGTCAACGATGCTGGTTTCTATGTAATTGCTAGACCAACGAATTATCAAGATGCTTCAGAAGATGATGTAGCATCTGTATTTAAGCGTCTTGAAGGCGTGAAGATATCGGATATTATTTTCTCGGGCAGCCAGACTTTAGGCAGCCCAAAGCATTTACAGACAACGATCGATTTGATGAAACAGCGCAGTATTACGCTGGGGATGATCGAAGATACGACGCAGCTGCAATTTTATAAGCAAGACGGCTTGATGGAAATTGCGAAGGGTCTTGATTATCAGGCAGCTCGTGTGTATTCGATACCAAAAGATGAGCAGCCGAAGCTTAAATTAGCAGATGCGGTAGAGCGCTGGTCCAATACAGATGAAGAGCGCAATATCCGTATTGATTTATTGCGGACGTATGAAAAACCAGCTGCCGGAATGACGCTTTTGCAAACGAATATGAAATATTTTTCGGATACGCGTGATTCTTTAGAGAGAAATGGTTTTAAAATCGGCAGAGCTGGTACATTTACCGATTATAATGGCAGCAATATGATGCGCATGGTGATGATGCTCGGAATCGCAGCTGGCGGCGTGCTTTATTTGTCACTGGTCATTCCTGGGTTCAAGCCAAAATATCAGTATCTTTTGTTTGTGGTTACAGCTGCAATCTGCATCATACCTTTAGCTATGGGGAATGGTGCGAAGATTCGTGTGGTAGCAGCGTTGGTCAGTGCGAATATCTTCCCGGCGATTGCTGTTATTTGGCAGCTCGACCGAATCCGTGCCATAAAAAACAGAGGCTCATGGGGCAAGTTTATGATTACTGCCGTCATAGCGCTGTTTGTCAGTGGCGTGGTTTCCTATATCGGAGCGGCTTATGTTTCTGGAACCTTGGCTGATGTAGAATACTTGCTCGAAGTCAATATTTTCCGTGGAATCAAGTTGACATTTGTTCTGCCTTTGATTTTGGTAGGCATCGCCTTCTTGCAGCGGTTTGATATTTTTGATGGGACAGCTGATGATACAAAAGGTGCTGTTGCCCAGATCAAGAAAGTTCTCAATATGCCAGTATCCGTCAAAGCTTTGCTGGGGATTTTTGCAGCTTTGCTTGTAATCGTTGTCTTTGTGGCACGTTCCGGTCATACGATGGGCATGCCGGTTCCAGCACTGGAACTTAAGATGCGAGCATTTTTGGAACAAGCGATGTATGCGCGCCCTCGCTCGAAGGAGCTCTTTATTGGGCATCCAGCATTTTTGCTAGCGGCTATGGCTTGGTATAAAAAATGGCCAACGGTTTTATTGTTTGTTTTGGTCATGGGCGCAACGATTGGACAAGGTTCGATGGTTGAGACTTTTGCCCATATGCGCACACCTATATACATGTCCTTTATGCGTGGTTTAGGCGGACTTGTACTTGGAGCTGTGCTTGGTGTGGTCTGTATGTTGGCAATCCAATTTTGGCAGCGCATAATGTCCTCAATAGGAGGGAGCAAGGCTGAGCATGAGTAGCATTGTAGTATCTGGCTATTACGGATCGAAAAATGCTGGCGATGAAGCAATGTTGGCAGCAATGATCGAGGTCTTAGCCGATTTAGACCCTAAACTTAATATTACGGTGATATCTGCTAATCCTGAAGACACGAGGCAGCGCCATGGCGTCAATGCTATTTATTGGTTGAATTTGCTGCAGATTTTTTCAGCACTTCGCCATGCGAATCTCTTGATCAGTGGAGGCGGCAGCTTGCTGCAAAACGTGACCAGCGGACGAAGCCTTTATTACTATATGGGAATCTTGCTGATGGGCAAGATTGCCAGAACTCGTATCATGCTTTATGCACAAGGAATCGGCCCGATTTATGGTACGCTGGCTAGGCGTTTTATGCGCTGGATTGGCAACCATGCGGATTTGATTACCGTTCGTGATGAAGGTTCTTTAGGTGAACTTGAACAGCTAAAGATAACCAGACCTGATATCAGCGTTACAGCGGATCCGGTTTTGGCAATCCATCCGGTAGATCGCAGTATTGGCCGAAACATCCTTAAAGCTTATAAAGCCGATGGGGCAAAGCCAATTATCGGCATATCGGTCAGAGAGTGGCGCGGCTGGCGGCATTATAAAGATACGATAGCTAAGACAGCGGATGCAATATCTGCTGAGTTTGGCGCAAGAGTCGTATTTTTGCCGATGCAGTATCCGGAAGATGTAAAGACGGCACAAAAAATTGCCACCTATATGGAAAGCAAGCCAGTCGTACTCAATGATGAATATACGACGAGCGAACTTTTATCGATTGTTGGTAATATGGATCTTTTGATAGGTGTTCGTCTGCATGCACTTATTTTTGCCGGTGTAATGGGCGTTCCGATGATCGGGCTTTCGTATGATCCGAAAATCGATCGCTTTTTGCAATCCATCGGTGAAAAAGCAGTGGGGGACCTCGAGCAAATCACGGTTGAAGATCTGCTCGGACAGGTCAGAAAAAAATGGAATGACAAGGCTTCGGCCCGCAAGCTAAATAGTGAGCTTTTGGCGGGTCTTCGGACAGCGGCATCACATAATGCCGAGCTGGCACTTGATTTGATCGGTGCACCGGAAAAAAAAGAACAGCGTATTTAGTCTCTTTATAGGACTTTGGATAGGGGTATTGCAAATTTTTTGTTTGTAATGCCCCTATCGATGTTTATTCAGAAAGTTTTGCTGAAATATTTCATAATTCTATGGTACAATAAAAGATGTTTGCATGAAAAATTATTATGGTAAATGTCCTGCCGCAGCGCAGGTTGATGGAGGATATCATAGATGATAATAAGGATGAAGGATGTTTCAAAAATTTACGAAAATGGGACAGTGGCACTCAATCATGTCAATGTGGATATCGATAAAGGTGAATTTGTATTCATTGTTGGCGCCAGCGGAGCAGGGAAATCGACATTCATACGCATGCTTTTGCGTGAAGCGCTGCCGTCGGAAGGACAGCTTGAAGTCAATGGGCGCAATGTCTTGAAGATTTCGCCGAGAGAAGTTCCGTATTTGCGGCGTGGGCTGGGAGTTATTTTTCAGGATTATCGCTTGTTGCCGGAGAAAACGGTTTATGAAAATGTTGCTTTTGCGATGCAGGTCATCGAGGCACCGCGTCGTACGATGCAAAAAAGTGTGAACAGCGTATTAGAAGTAGTTGGGCTCAAAGACAAGTATAAATGTTTTCCCGCACAGCTTTCTGGCGGTGAGCAGCAAAGGGTCGCGATTGCCCGGGCCATCGTAAATAACCCGGCTATCGTCATAGCAGATGAACCGACGGGTAACCTTGACCCAGAAACTTCGTGGGGAATCATTGAGATTTTCAAGCGCATCAATCAGGCAGGGACAACGATCGTCATGGCGACGCATGATAAGACGATTGTCGATGCCTTGCAAAAAAGGGTAATCGCAATCGAAGGCGGACGCATTGTCCGCGATGAGGCGAAGGGGGCTTACGGCTATGAAAATTAGGACTACAGAATACTTTATCCGTGAAGTCGCCATTTCCTTGAAACGAAATAACTGGATGTCTTTGGCATCTATTGCGACGGTTGCCGTATCTCTTTTTATCCTCGGCTTATTTTTGATTGTAGTGCTCAATCTCAATAAGATGGCAGCTTCGCTTGAGTCACAGGTACAGATCAGCGTGTATTTGCAAGATGGCTTAGAGAAAAAAGAAGTTTCTGCAATTGAGAAAAAAATAAAAGATATGCAGGGAATCGATACCGTAAATTATATCGATAAAGATAAGGCTTTGGAACGATTCAAAGAAAGACTGGGTGACCAAAAATTCTTATTGACGGCACTTGGCGATGCAAATCCATTGCCGGATTCCTTTGAAGTCACGGTTACGCAGCCTGAGCTTGTGAAGACGGCAGCGAAGACGATCAACGAATTCGACGGAGTTGAGTCAGCTAAGTTTGGCCAGGATGTAGTCGAGCATTTGTTTGATTTGACGCGTCTGGTGCGTATTTTTGGTTTAGCCATCATCATCTTGCTTGCTGCAGCTACGGTTTTTATCATATCGAATACAATACGCTTGACCGTTTTTGCTCGCCGCAAAGAGATCGCTATCATGAAATATGTCGGTGCGACCGATTGGTTCATCCGGTGGCCGTTCTTGCTGGAAGGCGTTATTTTAGGCTTTATTGGCAGTGCGGTTGCGGCCGTTTTGATTCGCAGTACATATATCATGGTGACCAAGAAAATCTATGATACGCTGGCATTTTTCCCGCTGATTCCGGAATATCCGTTTTTAAATTATATCAGTTTGATTATTTTATGCAGTGGGATGGTCATCGGCGCTCTTGGCAGTACGATTTCCTTGAAGAGGTTCTTGAAGGTATGAGGAAAGGGGAGAGCGCATGAAGATGTTACGGCGCACAGCAAAGATTGCCTGCGTAGTTTTTCTGTTGAGTTCTTTTTCTCTGACGGTATTTGCTGATTCGTTGGAAGAAAAACTCGATGATTTGCAGACACGGGCAGCAGATCAAAAAGCAAAGACGGATAAAGCGAGTACACAGGTTTCGACGATATCCGAGCAGCTGCGGCAAATGCAAGGCAGTGTCGATGAAGCTGAAGCTGATTATAAGGCGGTAAAAGGCCAGCTTGATGAGACAGAAAGCAAGATTGACAAGAATGAAGATGTCTTGAAAAAAACAGAAGTAGATTTAGCAAAAAAAACGAAAATACTCGATAAACGCGTGCGTGACATTTACATCAATGGACAGATCAACTATATTGATGTGTTGTTCGGGGCCAAGGATTTCTCTGATTTGATGACGAGAATGGACCTTTTAAAGCGCATCATCAAATATGACTATGACCTCATTACCAAAGTGCAGCAAGAAAAAGCATTGGTTTTGGATATTAAGCAGCAGCTAGAAAAAGACCGTCAGTCGACGAAGCTTTTGGTTGACGATGCCGCAGCTAAGGCTGAGCGCGTAAAGCAAAAAAAGGCTGATAAAAAGAAGCTTTTGGATAAAGCAGAATATGATAGAGATACGTCGGATCGGGCTTATCAAGAATTGATGGCAGCTTCGAAAGAAGTCCAAAACCTGATTCGTCAAAGCAGTTATGGCGGTGCATCTACGCCTCGTTCGGGCAATGGGCGAATGATTTGGCCAATCAACGGACCGATTACTTCAGAGTTTGGCTGGCGTACGCATCCGATCTTTGGTACAGCTAGATATCACAGTGGGCTCGATATTGGCGGTGATTATGGCGACCCGATTTTGGCAGCAGATGCGGGAACTGTCATTTATGCTGGCTGGATCAGCGGTTATGGAAATGCGGTAATCATTGATCATGGCGGCGGAATCACATCACTTTATGGGCATAATCAATCGCTCAATGTAAGTGAAGGTCAAAGAGTAACGCAGGGGCAGGTCATTGCCTATTGCGGTTCGACAGGAAACTCGACCGGACCTCATTGTCATTTTGAAGTCCGTGAAAATGGTGAGCCAGTCAGTCCCTATAATTATTTATAGGATTTTGTGGTTTAAGATTGGTGGAGAAGAATAATGAATAATAAAAAAAAGCTTGTCGGTGCAGCTCTTCTGATTGCTGTTTTGTCGTCGATTTTGACCATTGTCGGAGTTTATTTCGCTTTGGGGCTCAATGCACAGAAGATAACCAATACAGCTCGTTTCTTGGGTGCATTGCGTTTCATTGAAACGCAGTATGTCAACAAAGTAGATGACAAGACGTTGATAGACGGCGCTATTGCCGGTATGGTCAAGTCTTTGGGCGATCCTCATTCTTTGTATATGGACCAAGCCATGTATAAAGATCTTTTAAGTCATACAGAAGGTGCTTTTGGTGGCATCGGTGTATTCATGGGCTTGAAGGACAATGTAGTTACGGTGATATCGACGATGGAGAACACACCAGGAGCCCAAGCGGGCTTACAGCCTGGCGATCAGATCTTGAAAATCGATGGCGCGGCGACAAACGAAATGCCATTTGAGCAAGTTGCCCTAAAGATTCGTGGCGAAGCTGGATCAACTGTTACGATAACCGTCCATCGTGACGGTGTGCCGGATAAAGATTATGAAATCACGCGGGCCAATATACAAGTGCATTCGGTAGCCCATGAAATGCTTCCGGATGGAATGGGCTATATACGCATCGCTTCTTTTGCTGAAAGAACTGGCGATGAATTCGCTGAGGCCTATAATGATTTGGAATCAAAAGGCATGAAAGGCATGGTTCTTGACCTTCGCGGCAATCCAGGCGGACTTTTGACCAGCTGCGTCGATGTAGCGAATCTCCTCGTGCCAAAAGGAGATATTGTATCTATCGTACAGCGCGATGGAACAAAAGAAGTCCATCAATCGAATCTGCCTGAGGTAAAATATCCTTTGGTCGTGCTGATTGACGGTGGCAGTGCCAGCGCTGCGGAAATCGTTGCTGGCGCAATACAAGATACGCAGGCGGGGACATTGATCGGTGAAAAGTCGTATGGCAAAGGTTCAGTGCAGGTCGTGATGCCTATGCATCAAGGGGACGCACTGAAATTGACGATTGCCAAGTATTACACGCCGAGTGGCCGCAGCATTGATGGAACGGGAATAGAGCCTGATATTAAGGTTTCACTTGACCCGAACGCAACTACAGATACACAGCTTGATAAGGCCATTGAAGTCCTTAAAAGTAAATTACAATAAAATATTTTCAAAAACTGCTGGCAGTATGGAGAAATTTCCATTGCTTTACCAGCAGTTTTTTTAGTATAATAATCTAAATAGGAATATGAGATATCAAGGAGGAGTCATCATGAGCCTTTCCATCGGAAATTCTAATCTATCTTTGCAGTCGCTTAATTCAGCGTCAGCTAGTTCCGTAAGCAGCCAACAGAAGATTGCTACTGGATCAAAATACAATAGTGCCGGCGATAATGCGTCAGCCTATGCCATATTGACGAGGATGTATTCGAATATAGATACGTATTCTCAGTCAAGCCAAAATACGCAGACAATGAATTCTTTGCTCTCGACAGCAGGCGGGGCAGTGGATTCCACAGTCAGTTCGCTAAGTTCTTTGCAGTCTAGTCTTTTGAAGGCAGCCAATGGCACGAATACGAGCTCAGATATCAGCACGATAAAAAATGAAATCAACCAGACGGTATCGCAGCTTGATGAAAATGCCGGCGTGACCTATAATGGGAAATCGTTGCTGACTGGATCGCAGACTTTGGCAGTGGCCAGTGATACGGGGTATCAAAACATTTCGTTGTCGGACATGAGTGCCAAAGGGTTAGGCCTTGTTGATAATAATGGCAATTCAACCCTTGATTTATCGAGCCCGACTGGAATCAAGAATGCATTGGATACCGTTAGCAGTGCATTGGATACGGCATTGTCACAGCAGACGTCGATAGGTGCAACGCAGCAGGGTCTAAACTATGCTTCGGCTAACTACACGACGGCATCGACGAATTTGACGGCAGCAGCTTCTAATATGGGTGATACGAATATCGCCGAACAAGTTACGAAGTTGTCTTCTTCAAATTCCATGGAGCAGCTTGCTCTCTATGCAGCTAAGCTCAATATGCACAGAAACAGTGATGTTCTGAGCTTATTATAATGATTTTTACAGACTGCCCTTAGCGGGCGGTCTTTTTTTGCCGAAAAATAAAGCCGGAGTAAGCAATATAACAGCTTACTCCGGCTTTTCTTGTGAAGATTTTTTACGGTTGAGGATTATTTTTTAGCTATTGCTCATCTGTGCATGGAGACGGCGTGCACAGCAAGATAAAGTGTAATTGATGACAAAGTAAACTGCTGCAATCATCGCAAATAAGGTGAAGACTTGCTCAGTCGTACCATAACGGCCCATGATGATCATGCCTTTTCCCGTAAGATCTTCGATACCGACAGCCCAAACAAAGGAGGTATCCTTAATGAGGCTTGTGCACTGCGACATCAGTGGAGGTAAAACATTGTGCAGTGCCTGTGGTAAGACAATATATCGTAAGATCTGAAAGGAGCTGAATCCTTGAGCAGCAGCGGCTTCCCATTGACCGTTCGGAATCGATTTGAGCCCGCCTCGGACGATTTCGGCGATGACGGCTGTCGTGAAAACACTCATGGCTGCGATACCGGCTTGGAGCGGCGGGAGCGGCGTCATAAACCGAAAGGCGAGAATAAAGAGCAGCAGTGGTGTATTGCGGATAGCTTCAATATAAATCGCCGCAAGCTTGCCGTAAAACCTGCCTTTGAAACGGAGAATACCAAAAATAGTGCCAAATGCGAGGCTGAGGATGATAGAAGCAGCAGCTATATAAATCGTAGTCAGGAGCCCTTGCCCAAGAAAAGCTAAAACTGACGGTTGAAATAAAGCACTCATGAGCTCACCTCCAAACGGCGTTCCAGATATTTGGCGTAAGTTGCCAAAGGAAAGCAAAGGCCAAGATACAAAAGTCCGGTGATGATATAAGCTGGTCCATAGTAAAGATTGGCACTAGCCCAGGAATCTGCATGGTACATTAGATCACCACCAGCGATCATCGCCATTACGGAGGTGTTCTTGATGAGGTTGACGGCTAGGTTCGTCAGAGGCGGATAAGCGAGTCGTTTTGCTTGCGGCAAAATGACAAAACGCATTGCCGGCCAATAAGAAAAACCTTGCGCGTATGCTGCTTCAAATTGACCTTTCGGGATAGACAAGATGCCTGCGCGAACGACTTCGGCAACATAGGCACCGTGGTAAACCCCAATGCCGAGCATCCCGACCCAGAA
>CBDTTM010000028.1:0-19335 GCA_965363355.1 uncultured Selenomonadaceae bacterium
ACCCCAAGGGCTGTTGAACAGCGCATTAGCAACTGCAATCCCCATACCAGCCATCGTAATGATCAAAATAAAGATAACCGCAATTGCCGCGGCTAGACCCGTCGTCTTACCAATTTCGATCTTAGCGATTTCTGCAATCGACAAACCATCATGACGTATCGATGCAAACAATATGACCATATCATGGACCGCACCGCCAATACAGGCTCCAATCAAAAGCCAAATCGTACCTGGCAAATAACCAAACTGCGCGGCTAGGACCGGACCAACGAGTGGGCCTGCACCGGCAATCGCTGCAAAATGATGACCAAACGTCACCCATTTGTTCGTTGGCACATAATCGTGTCCATCTTCATGGACCACCGCTGGTGTTTTGCGAGTTTCATCAAGCATTAAAACCTTTGCTGCCATAAATGCTCCATAATAACGATAACAAATCGACAAAACCAGAGCAGCAATAATTACGAGATAAAGACCGTTCATTTTTCTACCCCCTATAAAATAAGAGAAATTCACATCGATTCATCCTTGCCTCGATGTTGATTTTATATTATTCTAAATTTTTCGATTCGTAAACTGGAATTCCATCAATGGAAAAATTTGAGCATTGAATGGAAGTATCCTAAGGGGAATAGAAATTTTACTTAAGCCCTAAAATTGTCTTTATTTCTTTGATCTGGCTCTTACTCACAGGAATTTCCGTTTTTCCGCCCTCCATCATCTTGAGCCAATATGTACCTTTGAACCACGGAATAACCTCTTTGACCTTATCCATATTCACCAAGTAACTCTTGTGTACACGCAATAAATGTGTATCCTTAAGCCGTTCTTCAAGTTCCGTGAGTGAACCATTATAATCGATTTCTTCATTTGCCGTCACAATCTTGACACTGCCCAGGCATGCGTAGGCATATAAAATATTTTCGTAGGCAAGCATCATGATTTTCCCGGACTTTTCTACTGGCAATTTCTGCACTTGAATCCTCACGGCACTCGGTTCTTTATCCAATGGCAAAAGTTCGGTATCCGGATTGGCTTCCGCATAGTAGTGCCCGATTCGTTCGATCGTACGACGAATGCGGTCTTCATCAAAAGGTTTCAAAACATAGTCAATCGCACCGATCTCAAAAGCCTGCAGGGCATATTCTTCATATGCTGTCGCAAAGACTATGACGCACCCCGGCGCTACATCACGAAGGATTTTCGCCGCTTCGAGTCCATTCATGCCATGCATATTAATATCCAAAAATATGACTTCTGGTTTCAGCTGCGCTGCCAAACTCAGGACCTGTCCAGCATCGGCGGCTTCGCCGACAATTTGCGTTTCGTCGAGCAGCGAAAGGATATATTTGAGCTCTTCCCTCGCTGGCATTTCATCATCCGCAATTAAAATTTTCAGCATGTTCAGCACCTTCCATCCATAACAATTTGGGCACATGTATCGTAATCTTTGTTCCCACATTTAATTCACTTTCAATTTGCAAGCCATATGATGCTCCATACTGGCTGCGCAATCGTTCATGGACATTTCTAAGGCCAATATGTCCTTCCCTTGGAAACTCCAGTGGATTGACTTGTTCTAACGAAAAGCCAACACCATCATCTTCTAAATGAATTTCAATATGATCTTTTACATCTACGATCTGTAAAAAAATCGTTCCTCCGTCTTTCTTTGGTTTCAAACCATGCTTTATTGCATTTTCCACCAAAGGTTGAATCGTAAGCGATGCAATCATATAAATAGAAGGATTTATTTCAATGCTCTCTTTAAATTGAAGCTTATCTCCATAGCGCGCCTTCTCAATCGTCAGATACGCCTTGACTTGATGAAGCTCCTCCGATAATAAAATTTCCTTACCTGTCTTATGCAAAGTAAAGCGAAAGATCTCACTGAGCTTGATCAAAAGTTCTCTTGCCAGCATCGGGTCGAGACGCACCATCGAAATAATCGTATTTAATGTATTAAAAAGAAAATGCGGGTTGATCTGTGCCTGCAAAGCCTTGAGCTCAGCCTGTGCTGCCTGCTTGGATTCACGTTCAAGTTCTGCCAATTCAAGTTGGACCGAAAGGAGCTGCGCTAATCCTTGGGCAAAAACAATATCCGTCTGACTCAACAATTCCTTGACGGTATAATAAAGCTTGAATGCACCAACGATCTGTGTACCTGATTTAAGCGGCACAATAATCGCGCTTTGCAGCTTACACCCCGGATGGTCGCAGCCAACCTCAGCTGCGTTGGCTGCAATATAAATCGTGCCAGTCTCGATGACTTGACTTGTCGATTTGGTGAAATGTCGTTTCTCCGTTAAATGATGATCTGCCTCAGCCCCAATAAACGCCAGTACTTTCTTAGTATCCGTAACCGCTACCGCATGATAGCCGCCATATTTATAGATGATCCGCGCTGTCGCTTCTGCTGATTCTTGATTGAGGCCGCGCCGAAAGTGCGGCAAAGTCTTCGCCGTTATACGAAGGACTTTTTGCGCCTGAATCGCTCCAACCCGATTTTGATCATCAATGACCGTTTTTATGATCAGCATGAATATAGCCAAACCAAGTGAATTGGTTAGCGTCATCGGAACAGCAATATCCCCCACTAAAGACAGCGCTTGTTCGTAGGGTTCAGCAAAGAGCAAAATAATGATCATCTGTGCCGATTCACCAATGACTCCAGCCAAGAGGGCAATTTCCCATTGAATCGGGCGATTCGGAAACTTCTTTTTGACCAAACCGGATAAAAGCCCTTCTGTTATACTGGATAATGCACAAGCAAAAGCAGTGAACCCACCGAGCAAAAAACGATGTCCGCCGGCAATGATTCCAGCCCCAACGCCAACAACCGGCCCGCCGACCAGCCCCGCTGCCATCACGCCGATTGCCCGGGAATTAGCTAACGCATCACTAACAGGAATCCCGACATATGTTCCGCCAATTCCCACCAAGCCAAAAATAAACGCCAATTTGACTTTATCGAACCAGCTTACATTCCGATAACTCACACGGCGAAATAGTTTAATCTGTGATAAGATGAATGCCAGCGTCGCAGCTATGCTCATCCTGGCAATCATTTGAAACAACAAGGACTGATCTCCCACATGGCTCTCCTCCATTTCAAAAAGCACCTTTAAAATCCAATATACCATGTATCCGTAAAGCATACAATACCGGTATATCGGCCCATATTATTCAATTCATGAAAATCCGCAAAAAAACTTTTTAGAAATTTCTTTTAATTATTGTAACAAGATTACAACTGTGATATGATTAGTCCATAACCATTTTACTCCTTCTTTAAAGGCAACCGCGCTAACGGTTGCTTTTTTCATTTCCATATTTTTCTTTTGTAATATGATGAGAGCAAAGGCCTAGTATGAAGATTTATTCCTATATCCAATCACAGAGCCTCATCCAAACCGAAACTTGCAAGATACTTATCCACATGATATAGTGAATCCAGACTATGTGCCTTTTATAGAAGGAAACATCCTACCAATAAAACACATCCCGCTTGGAGGCTTTATTTTAAAATGGCAGACAATAAATTATATAAAGTAGATGAAGTTGCTAAGCTCCTCAACATATCTCGCTTTACCGTATATGAATTGATTAAACGCGGTGAAATTGCAGCTTATCGTATCGGACGAAGTATGCGCATCGCTCAAAAAGATTTCGATAACTACACCAAGCAGGCAAAAAATGCGCCAGCGGCTATAGAATGTACTCCCATAGCCACGGATACCCCAAAAAACCAAATAGCTGACAGCATCATCATTTGCGGACAAGATCTGATTTTAGACAGCCTCGCCAATCATTTGGAAAAAGACCTGCACGTAAATATCCTGCGCCGTTACGTCGGCAGCATCAGCGGCCTCACTTCACTTTACAACCGTAAGGCTCACATTGCCAGTGTCCATTTATGGGATGGCGACAACGACGAATACAATGTATCCTATGCCAGACGTTACCTTCCCGGCGAAAAAGCCTTGATTATCAACTTGGCGTTTCGTACCGAAGGACTTTATGTTGCTTCAGGCAATCCCAAAAACATCAAAGACTGGGAGGACCTCATCCGCGAAGATATCTGTTTCATCAATCGCGAACGAGGTGCCGGTGCCCGCGTCCTCCTCGATGAAAAATTCCGCCAGCTTCATCTCGACCCTTATGAAATCAAAGGATATGAAAATGAAGAAATGAGCCACCTAGCTGTCGCCAGCTGCGTTGCCAGAGGCGAAGCCGATGTTGGCCTCGGCACTGAAAAAGCAGCGATGCAAGTCGCAGATATTGATTTCATCCCCTTGAAAAAAGAACGCTACGACCTGATTGTACTACAAAGAGAACTATCGCCCATCTACAAAGATGCCTTACTAAAGATACTTCAATCCAATGACTTCCACAAAGAAGTCGCCGGACTCGGCGGTTATGACATCTCAAAAATGGGAGAAATCGTAGCGGAACTATAAACGGCAAAAAACAGCCAATCTACAAGGACAATGTAGATTGGCTGTTTTTTTGTCTTCCAAACCATCATTTTAAGTATTTTTTCTTGATTTTACAAAGCACTATTCCCACTATCGCCGGTGCGTATCCGTATAGCCTCATCAAATGGTAAAATAAATATTTTCCCATCGCCCACCTTATTTTCCGTTCGATTTGCTTTGATGATGGCTTCTACCGTACGATTGACTTCTTCATCTCTAACCAAGACCGTAAATAAACGCCGGGGAAATAGTCTGGTCCCATCGAGAAACTCCACGACCATTTTTTCAGCTTTTTCGTCTTCTTTTGAGCGGCCTAAAGCCAAAATAGTTTCCTTGCGCCCCTCTATCACCGATGGGTCTTCCACCAGTTTACCTCTACCCTTCACGGAAATCGCACTAAATCCGGGAATTCCGACATCGAGCAACGCTTTTTTCGTCAGATTGACTTTATCCATGCGAATGACAGCCATAACCTCTTTCATACCTTTTACCTCCTTTTATAGGCCGGTCTTGCCACTGGAAACCGTATACACTTCTTCTAGTTTAGTAATAAATATCTTCCCATCGCCAAATGCTCCATAGTCGCCAGTCTTACTGTTTTTGATAATAATATCAACGACCTGGTCCCTCGCCTCAGATTCAATACCCACAAGAATCAATGATTTTGGTATTTCATCGTATACGAGCTCGCCTATTTTTATCCCCTGCTGTTTGCCTCTACCTACTGCGTCAATAACCGTCGCCGCATGAAAACCAGCCTTTGACAAGCTTTTTAAAATCCCATCCTTTTTTTCCGGTCTGACAAATGCTCTTACCATCAACATATACAATCATCTCCTATGCTTCAGAAACTTTTATTGATTTCCCCTCATTTTCCCGGAACAAATCTTTTGCTTCTGCATAATTTTCTTTTGCCGTAAATGTTTCCGGGCAAATCTTATAAACCTGCACACATTTCTGATCATACGCCGAATGATATTGATCTACTAGCTTTTCCGTTAAGGCCTGCTCATAATACCCCGGCATATATTTATCCACGATTTTCTGCAACACTATTGTCTTTTCTTCCACTGATTCCACTAACAAGGCTGCGCCAAACAAGACTACACTCATATAAGCTGTATCTGCCGCACAAGGCATGGCATCGATTACTGTCCCATTTTCCTGAAAGACCGTAAAACATACCCTTGGATTTTTTTGCAAAGCATCTGTTTTTCGTCCACTAGCAAGTCCATGAAAATATATGTTCTTGTCAAACCAAATAAAATTAACCGGAACAGCATAGGGTCCATCATCCGTTATCATCGCTAACGTCCCAACCCGCATAGTCGCCAAGAAATGCTCAATTTTCTTTGTATCTTGGCAAATTCTTTTGGTATAACGAATACACTGCTGCATCAAATCCCTCCTTTTTCGTACAGAATATCGAGCTTATCGAGAAATTGCGTCATAAGAACTTCCGCTGCTTTCCCATACTCCAGATGGTTTATAATCCACTCAGATGTTTGGACATATTCTCCCGGAATCAGTTCATCGGCACAATGAAAAAGTAAGTCCCGAATGATTTCTTCCGTATTTTCCAAGTGATACTGAAAACCGATTACACGCTTCTTATAAACAAAAGCCTGATTTGCACAAGCATCGCTTGTAGCGATACATACAGCCTCATCGGGCAATTGACTAAAGGTATCTCCATGCCACTGAAACACCATGCAAGTTTGCGGAAAGTCTACAAAGAGCTGTTGCTTTTTTCCTGCTGCCGTAAAACTCACCGGCAACCAGCCAATTTCCTTCAAGTGATTTTTCGTCACCTTGCCACCAAGCACAGAGGCAATGAGCTGTGCCCCCAGACAAATCCCCAAGACAACCTTGCCTTGTTGGATGCTCTTTAAGATGAAGTCTTTTTCCTCTTTTAGCCAAGGGTACTGGCTTTCCTCATCCACATTCATTGGCCCGCCCATGATGATCAGCCAATCAAAATCTTTCTGCTGAGGGAACTCATATGCTGTATACATAAGCGTTTTGGTTACTGCATATTTTTTTTGCTTGGCCCAATTTAAAATCGTTCCCGGATTTTCAAAGGGAACATGCTGTATATAATGTATGTTCATCACAAATTCCTCTCTCAACAGAAAATATAGCTTCGTCATTATGCATCATCAAATAGCCTGATCAAGCAAATTATGATGAACTGCCAAGCAGCGTTTCCGATCAAATACCCCATCTAGATATTTGCATAAAGAAAGCACATGCAAAGCAACCTCTCGATCAGAACATTCTTTTCTTTGATACTTCTCCAAAGAACAAATTTCATAAGCAGCATCCAAAGCCCGTATCTCATTTGCCTTTACAGCAGATAACTGCACTTCTTTGATTTCCTCTACTGTAGCTACCAGGGATTGATAATTATGCGTCCCTGGATCGACACCATACAAATCACAAAGCGCTATCAAGTAATTTTCCACTGCGACACAAGCCACATTAAAAACCACACTCATCGACTGCCCCTCTTCGAGAAATTGATTTGCCCGAAAATGATACATCTGCGCGCTATGGTAATTTTTTTCAAAAACTGCTTTATCAACAGGATACCTTTTCATTTTTCGGCTCCTTTTGGCTGCTCATCACCACATATTGAGCAGCCATTCCTTATTTGCTGTGTATTCCATATCGGCAAACCAAATGTTTGCCATACGTTCCGCCAAAAGCATGGCACCTTCATAGCCAACAGTCGCCTGACGATAAAGGCCAGCTCGGTCAAACACGGGGAAACCGACACGAACCAACGGAACATGATGGTCCATCGCCAAAAAACGACCTTTAGAATGGCCCAGAATAAGGTCTAGTTTCAACCCTTCATTTTGCAGCCGATTGCCAAGTTCCCACAAATCTGCATTCATGACAATTTCCATCTCGTAGTCGACCTTTTCTTGTAAGGCTTTGATTCTAGGGTCATTCGGATACGTCGTCGTGTCATCTCCAAGCAAAAGTAAGACTGGCTTCATCTCTAGATCCAAACAGAATTCCGCCAACCCAATGACCAAATCTGGATGCCCATAAATCGCTACCCGTTTTTCCGCTAAAAACATATGCGCGACATCCGTAATGGCATCGATAGCAATGCCTCGCTCTTTGACCAAAGACATCGGAATTGGTTTTCCGGTAAGCTCAGATACTTTTTGCAAAAAGGTATCTGTATTTCGAATGCCAATCGGACTTGGTCCAATAACGGTTGGAACATTAAATTCTTCTTCAAGATATTTTGCTCCCTTACTCACCTCATACCGATTAAGGGCAATCGTCCCAATCGCACTGCCGGTGCTCACCAAATCCTCGATTGTTGTAGTGCCATGAGCCACATGATTGCCATCTGGCATCAATGGCGCATCAAATTCCTCAATATCAAAAATCACATTCGCATCCACCTGCATTTCTGTCATAAGATGCTTCAATGTCCTCACATCGCCTGGATTTTGCCAGCCAGTGAGCAAATTTAGTTTGCCATTCGGCTCACCTTTTTTCGCAAAATGCTTGAGTATCGCCTCTACTGCCACATCATAGCCGGTCACATGGCTGCCCTTAAAACTTGGTGTATGAATCGGAATCAAATGAACTTCTCGATCCGCATATTTATCTTTAAGCAATCCTTCATTCAATTTACGAACAACACCATCGATATCATCACCGATAACTTCTGTCGAGCAAGTTGAAATAATCGGTACGACCTTAACATCAGGGTAGCGCATCAACAGCACATCAACCGCTTCTTCTACGCGATGCGTCGCGCCAAAAATCGCACCATCTTCATGCAGCGATGACGACGCCAGCTCAAAGCTTTCTTTATAATGCTGTGAAAACCAAAGCCGCACAAACATGACACAACCTTGGCCGCCATGAACAATGGCGATGCAATCCTTTATTCCTATACTTGCATACTGTGCCCCTGCCGGCTGACATGTAAAAATCGGATTGATGACCCCTGTTCTTTCTTTTTCTTTCAGTTCACAAGGCATTGTCCTGCCCCCTTTTTATTCTTTGATAATCAAGCTCTCTTTGTTTTTTAATAATTAGGATCTTTAAGTTCTTGGTTGAGCGATCCCGTAATCGTCTGATAATCCAGACGTTCTTTTAGTCCTGCCATCATTGCCTTGATATCACCAGTCTCCATGGTCTGCAGCCAAGGAAATTTCTTCAAAAATTCTTCTACCAACGTCTGCGCTTCAGCCCAATAACATCGCTCTGCCGGAGTTTCCTTGGCCACTTCTTCCTTGCACATGATCTGTGTAGCTTTTTCCAAGATATTCTTATTTTGTTCCACACGATCCCATGCCCTCGAATTAAACTGCCACAAACAATTCTTCATGATATAATCCATCAAGGATTCTACTCCATCTGTTATCGCTTGTTTCATATATTTTCCTCCTTTGCGCTCATTTACATCGCAGCAAGCTTTCCTTGCAAAGGGAACTGAGGATAGGTCGCATCGCGCAAGCGCTTAAGACTATCGAACTCACCCGTGTATTCACGCATCTCTGTTGAATTCACAATCTCGGGGCTCAACTGGCTGTCTGACAGCATCTTCCTCGTTACAAAAGACTGATCCGTTGGAATCTCATCTTTGCTGATATCCAAAAATGCCAACTGATGAATCGGTGAATACACTGCGTTATAGATGTCCCTAGCAAAACGGACCCAACCTTCAAAGCCTTTATAAGGACCATTATGATAGGCATGCGCATTTAAGTATGGCACACGGATTTTTTTGGCTACTTCACCTGGCCGTTTGCCGGTTATAATGAGGTCTGGCTTTAATTTATACATAGCCTCGACTCCTTCGAGCTCATTGGGATCATCAATAGCTAAAGCGCCTACTTCACAACGGGAAATCCCTTTTTCCATATCGCCTTGATGCCCAAACTTCGTATAAACAGAGACAACTTCCAGGCCCATTTCTTCATGGATTACATGGGCCCAATGCCACAATTTTGAACCACCTGGCCACAGACAAACCCGTTTCCCCTTCAACCGCTCCTTATACCAATCCAGTTCAGGCTTCCAGCGTTTTATTTCCGCTTCAATGATGGCATCGGCCCTGTCTTCGATTCCAAAAAACAGTCCGATTTTTCGCAAAGATGATGCCAATGGCTCAAATCCGAATCCATCAATATCCATTCTTGGTATTCCATAACGTTTACGCAATTCATTGCAAATATATTCAGCTGAACGGGCACATTCCAAAACATTGAGATCCGCCCGATGCATCGCCCGCAAGTCATCATAGGACCCATTTCCCGTGAATGTCGATAAAACCTGTATCCCCATCCGCTTGAAATAATCCGTCATGACTTCCTGGTCTCCCTGGATATTATATTCACCAACATAATTGATGACATAATCGCTGGTGATCTTAGGCTCTACCTGCCCGACTTTTTTATTGACCCAGGCGATGTTTATTTTATGATGACCGCCCGATTGACTCGGTCCGGCAAAACCCGGTGAGTTACAAACAAATATGTCCACCTCGGGCATCTCATCCATGACCTCCTGTGCAACCGCTTCAATATCATCGCCGATAAGCGCTGATGCACAAGTTTGATAAATGGTCATGCGTTTAATATGCGGAAACGCTTTAAATGCTTCTTTTATATTATCTTTTAAGACTTTTTCTGCCCCAAAGATAATATGCTTTTCCTTCATATCCGTTGCAAAGGTGTATTTGATCTGAAAATTATCATTATCACTGATATAGCGCTTAGTCTGCCAGGTATCATACGTGCAGCCGATCGGCCCATGGCTGATATGGATGACATCCTTCATCGGAGTTCCAATGACGTGCTTAGCTCCACAATAAGCACAACCGCGTTCCGATAAGCTTCCCGGAATTGTATTTAAATATCCTAAAGGTAAAGCATCTGAAAGCTCTTCCCCGGGATTTTTATCCACAGCATGTTTCACCCGTTCAGGAATGCATTTGCTGCAATCAAATTCATGATATCCCATCGTTTATTCCCCCAACTCCATCAATTTTCTGTTTTAATCAGCAATACCGTATTTGACGACCATTGCTTCTAACTCATCCATATTCAACGGCTTAGGAATGACAAAATTTTCATTTTCTATGATTTTTTCTGCTAACAACTTATATTCATTTGCTTGGTTACAATCCGGATCATACTCAACCACTGTTTTTTTATTGAACTCCGCTTTTTGCACGACATTATCCCTAGGGACAAAATGAATCATGCGCGTGCCTATCGCCGAAGTAAATTCTTCCAAAAATTCTTTTTCCCTGTCGACATTACGACTGTTGCAAATGATTCCACCCAATCGCACGCCACTTTGTTTTGCATATTTGAGCAGTCCCTTACAAATATTGTTTGCCGCATAAATTGCCATCATTTCGCCAGAGGCAACAATATAAACCTCTTGCGCTTTCCCTTCACGTATCGGCATGGCAAATCCGCCGCAAACAACGTCGCCAAGTACATCAAAGAAAACAAAATCCAAATCATCCGTATAGGCTCCATTTTTCTCCATGAGATCAATGGAGGTGATAACGCCTCGGCCCGCACAGCCAACGCCAGGTTCCGGTCCGCCTGATTCCACGCAGCGTATGCCGCCATAACCTTCCTTGACCACGCGTTCTACCGTGATTTTTTCTTCCCCCTCATCACGCAGCATATCCATTAATGTCTTTTGGTTCATCCCGCCGAGGATCATTCTTGTTGAATCCGCCTTCGGATCACATCCGTGAATAAATACCTTTTTATCAAAAAAATGTGCCATAGCACCTGCTGTATTTTGTTGTGTCGTCGATTTTCCAATTCCGCCTTTTCCATAAATAGCAATTTTTCTCATTTTAAACGCTCCTTTTTTTAATAAACATTTTGACATGCCTATTCCCTTGAAAATCGTTACCCATATTGCTATAATGAAAAATGGGTAAATCAAATAATCCTCATACCTGTGGAATAGGAGAAATACCTCGCTCTATGGATATTCCCGTATCCGTAGAGCTTTTTTATGCCCTTTATGATTTTTTCACCTCCTTAAAAACAAAATGGCGCTTTCGTTCCTTTTCAGGAATGAAAGCGCCATTGCTCATTTGCTAATGATCACGAGTTCATAATATCATAGTCATCTTTGCCCGTCAACAACAAAAACTATAAATTATCATTATTTTTGTTTATTTAGTTTATCCTGTTGTTTTGGTTTGATTATTAAGGTGATTTTAAGGAGGATACAATCAGCAAAATATTTTAGCTGCCTTAAAAACTGTATTTCATACCAACACGCCATACACGTCCATCAGCAAAAAGATTGGTATTTCGTTGATCCGCAATATTATCAACGCCAACATAAGCGTTGAGATTATCATTGAATTTCTTGTTGATTATAAAATTCAATGTATTAAAGTCGGTCGTACCAACGTCCTCGCCCAGTTCATATCTATAACCAAGCATCCAGTCCTGCCAAAGAGTTGCCGTAATGCCGCTCTTTGCCGCATCGTCAAATTCCAGCATCAGCTTTATGCTATTACGGGCACGATTAGCTAATCTTTCGCCAGTATCGCTGTTGACAGCATTCAAATATGTATAAGTAGTGCGCAAAGCAAACTTATCACCTAATTTTTGTTTAGCTTCCGTCTCCACACCTTGAATGGTGGCATTATCAACATTGTAGTACTTATATGTATAAAGCCCAGAAGTGACACCTTGATATTCATAGTCGATCATGTCCTTCACTTTATTATGGAAGTATGATACTTTACCAGAAGTCCGGCCTTGTTCCGCCTCAAGTGCAATATCGAAATTCACCGCTGTCTCAGGACGCAGACTCGGATTTCCCAGAATATAAGCGTAACTGCTATGTGACCAATCCATATAAAGTTCGCTTGCTGTAGGCGCACGATAGGCAGTGCCTATATTGGTCTTTAAACGAGTGTTTTTGCTTAAATGATATGTACTTCCCACCTTACTAGTTACCTTACTGCCAAATATATCGCTATAATCCCAACGTACAGATGGAATCAGCAGCCATTTAGGATTGATTTTCCATTCATCCTGCGCATAAAATGCAGAGTATTTCATATCCGAGCCTTCGGTCAGGCGAGTAGAATCATATTTTTCTGAACGGTACTCACCGCCTACCGTCATTAAATGATTGTTGTCTATGTGCAAAGAACGTTTTCCATCCAAAGTTGTTGAATTAAACGTCATATCATCTGTACTAGAAAGATCGCCGGCAACATGGTTTTTCCCCGAATAACTGCTATAGTATACATCCTGTTTCTTATTGAATCTCGTATGATATAGACGCATTTCATAATCGCCCAAGTGATCTTTCCCCTTGTAACCGATACCAGTTGTCCAGCGTTCATGGTTGAAGAGGTTACGATACCCCGCAGTCAAAACCGTACCACTATAAGCAGGCATACTCAGTATATGGCTGGTGAAGGATTGTGACTCTAAATCTTCTTTCATATAATCGAAAAAAACATCGAGTTCTTTGTCCTTGGATACAGCATAGCGTCCATCCATATTAAGAAAATACCGTTTACCATATTGATTTGTCGTATTCGTCAACATCGAATACGTACCAGTGCCCATATTGATTACTTGATCTGTACTGCCAAGATAGCCCCAGTTTTTCGTATCGCTGTATTTGGCATCGATATCAAATGACCACTTCCCTTGCTTACCTGAACCTATATGGAAATAGCTGTCTTTTTCATGGCTCGACCAATCAGTGCCTGCTGTAACTTCTGGCGTAGATGATTTTTTTGTGATGATATTGATGACACCGCCCATAGCATCTGATCCATACAAGGAGCTCGCACTGCCTCGCACAATCTCTACATGGTCAACATCTGACATATTGACACGATTGAGTTCATATTTATTGGCCGAATCATTCGTATCTTCTGTGCGGACGCGACGCCCATTGACCAAAATAAGTGTTTGGTTGTTATTCATGCCCCGTATACTTACATTGTTCCCCATCGCACTCTGCGTGACATTAATATCCGTCGTCATTTTCAGAGCTTGCGTCAACGTATTGGCGCCTGTGCGTTCAAGCTCTTCATGCGTAATCACCTCGACAGCTGCCGGTGTTTCTTTTACATCTTGCTTTGTCCGTGAAGCAGTCACGATAACAGGGCTATTGGTGACCATTACGGAATCATCAACGGCACTGTCCTTACTTGCCGCCGCATGGGCATTAGCGGGCAAAATAGCACAACATAACGCCGCCGTGAGCAACGCTTTTTTCTTTTTACTGACCAAATTATACATATTTGACAACCTGCTTTCCGATTATTTTTTAAGTTCAAACAAAATCACATCCAGCGATTTATGTATTTCTATCTTTCAACAGACTTAACCAAGCTTGCAAAAAAATTGCTGCACCTGCTTTATATCTTCAGCATCCGGATGGCTCTCTGCACTATGGATCACACGTTGGAATAATTGCAGCATCTTCTCATCATTTTTTTGTTTTGCGATCTTTTCCACGTAATCCGCAACTGATTTTTCTACCTTGCCTTGTGACATAAAGGTTCCCATAATTTCGCAGTTGCTGCCAAGATGACGGCTCGCCTTTTCCATGCATTGTTTTGCCGCCGGCATTTCTGTAGGTGTCCCCAGTGTACAAAAGAGTGCCACACGTTTCCCCTGCAGCTTTGTCAAATATTCTTGCGCCGATTGATTGGCATCATCCTGATCGATCCAAAACCCTACCGCTATCCAAGCATATTCTTCTGGTGAAGGATTCTCTTCAATCGGCATAATGTCAACCTTATCTCCCAGCACATCACGTGCTGCTTCTGCCAGTTTTCGCGTATTGCCTGTACGGCTCGCATATACAATCAAATACCTATCTGTGTTTTTCACCTTTTCAATTCTCCTTAACTAATCAATGTTTTTAACTTATTTACAAGAAGCTGCCTTTCCGATCATGCGTTCAAACATATTCGCAGGCAGGCCGTTGAGCATACTTTTAAGCGCTTCTTTCGATGAACGTTTAAGCATCATCCGAACTGGCAAAGGAATTTTTTTCACCATATGTCTGCGCTCATCCAATGTGCTTTCCGGTAAGATTTCTGCTATGATCTCATCTAGCGCATCTAACGTATCCGACTCTTTTTCCTGCACAGATGAAGTTGTTCCCGCAAAAATAACCTGTGAACATTCAACCAAGCTCTGCGTCATGCTGATATACCAGAACTCACCGTCTGGCGTCAAACAATAGATTTCATCTTCCTTCTGTATAAGTCCATGCGCTTCCCATCGATCGAGCACAAGACTCAGTTCCTTTAACCGATTTTCCTGCTGGCAAAGTTGTTTAAAGTCCAAAAAACCTTTTTCTAAACTATAAATAATCGCTTCACTTATTCGTTGAAGCTTTTTTTCCACCTGATGCGCCATCATCATTATCGGTTTATCGCCTCGGGCGACAGCCACCTGATAGGCCTCAGCCTGACGCTGCTGCATAAAGGAAAGGCCGGCAAAGTTTCCACCAGCTCCGCTGCCAAAAGGGAAAACGACTGCACCGGTCTTTGCCAGCGTATTATACAGGCTGAGTTCCCGGCGATTACGCCGCCAATGGCAAAGGCTAAGACGTTCAAAACCCTGTTTAAACAAAAACGTTCGTGCCTCTGCATACAAATCTGCTTGTTCCGCAATATCTGCACCAGACGGCACCGCACCATTTTTTACAGCCTGCTCCAAAGCACCTCCGGGAAAAACATTCAATTGATAAATATCCATCCCATCGACAGGAGATTCCACAAGCATTCGCAAGTCCTCAAGCCAAATTTCCCGCGTCTGCCCCGGAAGTCCATAAATTAAATCAACAATAACTGTCACATCATATGTTTTCAGCATATGCAGACGTTTCATCACTTCTTCACCTGTATCAATACGTCCCACCCGCTGTCTCAGCTCCGTATTGAACGACTGCACCCCCAACGAAATGCGGTTCACACCACCAGACAACCATGCCGATACTTTGTCTTCTACAATATCATTCACGCGGCCTTCAAAAGTAATCTCGCAATCTTCAGCCAAGTCAAAATGACTTTGCACAGATTGAAGCAATCGGCTAGCATTCTGCGCAGAAAGTGATGTCGGCGTGCCACCCCCGATGAACACTGCCTCTATTTTATTGCCGCGAAATTGTTCCTTGGCACTATCGCGTTCAATCTCCATAATCAAATGATCCATATATTGATCTTCTTTTTCCTGCTGGCTAGCCTGCTGATAAAATCCACAATATAAACATTTCGTCTGGCAAAATGGAATATGAATATAAATCGTATGCGCCTTCGCCACATCCGCAGGGCTCTCCATAGCCTGCAGCCAAACCACCTGTTGCTCTTCTTGCGCTACTGGATCTCCTAGGAGTCCTGCATGTACCACTCGTTTGGCCGCAAAAGCATGATGTTTCGAATCTTTATTGTTACATCCTAAAAGCTCATTTTTCTTACTTTCACTTAATTTATTAATATAATCTTGCAACCCCATAAAGTATTCCTCCTTCGTTAACGATAATAATTATCATTTGTTGATTTACGACTGACTTTATCACTGCTGAGAATCATTGTCAATGAATTTAATGTGAAGTATATTCATATTTCTCTTTTTCAAAGAAGAAATGTAAGTTTTTCATTTCGTTTCAGCTGGAAATCGTTAAAAAAAGTGTGCACTTAATAAACCACCTCTTCATCATGAAAAAACAGTAAAAAAACTTTTTATCAATTTATTTTCAAATCAATTGCTTATGGATCTCCTCCCGCTAAAATAATGTGAGATACGATTTTTTCGAAATCAAAATATTTCGGTGCGCAAATCGAACAAAATACAACTTCATAAATAGTTTACAATAATGAATTAACAAACAATAAAATATATAAATGAATCAAATTCATTAAAAATTCATTTATAAGCACATTCATTATATTAATATTGATTATCATTGTCAATAATAGACATAAAAAAAAGAATGCAGATACTTTCTGCATTCTCGTTATTACTTATAAAATTATCAGCGAATGTATATCCACATCCAACTTGAGTTTCAATGGTGCGCCTGGGGGGAATCGAACCCACGCCTTTGGCTCCGGAGGCCAACGCTCTATCCACTGGGCTACAGGCGCATCTACTACACGAACAAGAAGTATTATATCATGAAGGCCTGCCCCTGTCCAGCAAAATCCCTTAAGGAGCTTATTTCTCCGGTGCTTTCTCTTGACAATATGGACAAACCTTCCACTCTCGTTCCAGTTCTTGACCGCATTTACTGCAAAGGAGCTTCAAAGAATATCCACAGCGCGGACATGCAGCTGCATCCTCTTGGACTTTGCTAGCACACATCGGACAATCCACCATTTCTCCCACAAAAACAGCTTCCGCTTCAATCGTCTGCATGTCTTGCTCTTTTTGCCGCGAAGTAATCTGAAACTTACGGCCAAAGAGAAAGTATATGGGAATCGCTATATAAGGAGCTAAAATACTGCCCAAAGCCCACAGAATTGCTATATTTTGGCTGTAGCCCCATTTTTTTGCATCCCGATAGACCCAAAACGCAAAAAGCGCACCGATTATTATAATATATGACATAAAGCCCTCCTATTGCATCGTTCTTACTTTATATCTCAATTATAACAAAGATTTTTCGTATCGTATAGCTATCAGGCTTCAAGCTTCACTGATTTCATCAAGTCTGACTCCCTTGGTTTCCTTGCCAAGGACGCTCACCAAAAAAGCTGCCCCAAGCATTACTACGGTAAACATCACGAAAATGCTGTTAAAATCACTTTGTCCTGCCAGCATTATACCAACAATAGTCGGCGCCAAGACGCCCCCGATACGACCGATTGCAGCCGCCCAGCCAGATCCAAGCGCCCGTATCCTCGTCGGGTAAAGTTCTGGCGTATAACTGTAGACAACGCCCCATGCCCCAAGATTAAAGAACGACATGCCGCAGCCCCATGATAATATCGCAGCCGAGCTCGTGCTTTGCCCAAAGAAATAGGCACAAATCGCACAACAAATCAAAAAGCTCACTAAAGTTGCCTTGCGACCAAATTTTTCGACACAATAGGCAGCCGCAGCGTATCCTGGCAGCTGCGCGATAGTCATGACGATGACATATTCAAAGCTCCGTATCTCCGTAAAACCATTGGTTACCATCAAAGATGGCAGCCACGTGAAAATACCATAATACGAATATACGATGCCGAACCAAAGTCCCCAAAGCATCAAGGTATGCTTTATAAACGCCGGTGTCAAAAGTTCCTTAAAAGATACTTTGCCGACCGTTTCTGTTTCGACTTCTAGTTGTATATTGCTCGGTTCTGGCGATGGCATATTACAGCTCGCTTCGATGCGGCGCACAATCTGCTCAGCTTCATCAACTCTGCCCTTATTCAATAGATATCGCACAGATTCTGGTATCCAGTGAAAGATGTAGAAAACATACAGCGCCGGTACTGCACCCAATATAAAAGCAAATTTCCAGCCAAAATGAGGAATGACGAGATACGACACCAACGCCGCGACCAACCAGCCAACGCCCCAAAAACTTTCAAGCAATACGATGAACTTGCCGCGAACAGCTGTCGGAGAAAACTCTGTCACCAAAGTCACTGCTACAGGAAGCTGCCCGCCGAGTCCAAAACCAACAAAGAATCGAAAAAATAAGAGCGATTCAAAATTCCAGGCAATCCCGCATAAACCAGTTGCCACCGAATACAAAACCAGTGTTGCCATAAACATATGCTTACGGCCAAATCGATCCGCCAGTTCACCGGCAAATACAGCGCCTACAGCCATGCCGACAAGCCCCATGCTGCCAATAAGGCCCATTTGTGCCGTCGTAAGATTCCACGCCTTTGCCAAAAGCGGCAAAATAAATGCAATCAAACCGGTATCCATGGCATCGAACATCCAACCAAGTCCCGTGATGAATAATAGTTGATAATGAAATTTCCCCGCGGGAATCATTTCTAAACGATTGACCAAATTCATTTTTACACCTGTCTTTACAATAGATTTGTCATTTATTTATTATAACGACTATCCCGATAAATGACAAGCAAGGATTTCAGGCGCAAAAATAGCCAATCGTCATCCTATCGATTGGCTATTTCTATTTCTATATTTCCGTATCCGTTTCAGCTAAAATATTTTCAGCTTGCAATTCTTTCTTTATCGCAGCAAGGGTTGCTTCATCCGGTACCTCTAAGGTATGCAAATGGATTCCGCCCGTAACGATCAATAAAGGGTGGGCCTGGCAATTATCCATGCGGCGAATGAACTCCGCAACATCACGGCGAGTATTCAAAAGCAGATCCGCACGTATCTCACCATAAAGCGGGTGTTCGACGATGACATCGCGGATTTTCCCACCGTTATCAACGATGATATCAAGCTCACGCTGTAAACCCGCCCGGTCGTGGCTGCAAGTTATGGTGGCAAGTAGATTGGTGGAAGATTTATTGCCATCGGGAATCAGATACCCACGCGGCGTGGCATAGATCTCCACTCCCATAGCCCGAATAATTGCAATATCACCGACGATAATCTGTCGGCTCACCGAAAATTCTTTGGACAACGCCGTTCCATTCACTGGTTTTTCCGCCGTCTTGATCCGGTCCAAGACCTTTGCTCTGCGCTCTTCTGTATTCATCGTGCCAATCGCCCCTCACTTTTTCTGTTCTTTTATCATATCGGGATGAAATAAATTATTCAAGCAAAATATTATTTTTACATACAAAAAAACGAGTCTCTTCGCAAAGAAACTCGTCTACCCATCAATATGGTGGGCGATGACAGGATCGAACTGCCGACATCCTGCT
>CBDTTM010000029.1:0-18898 GCA_965363355.1 uncultured Selenomonadaceae bacterium
ATCCAAAAATAGACAATTTCTTCTTGCCGATCTTCATACCCAGTCGGTCCCCGATAAAAGCGATGACCCCGCCAGTGATGACCAAAACCATGATAAGCACTACTCCATACATTGTCATACACCTCTCGTCTTCTGCGTTTTATTTCTACTGACTATTTTACTGCATTTATTTTATAAAAACATCTTATTTTTTATTTTGCTGCCTTGTTCAAAAGAAGCATACCGGCAATAAAGCCGATGACATTCGGTATCCAAACAGCATAAGCTGGCTGCAGCATACCGCCCTGTCCAATGGCGCTTGAAAGCGTCATGATGGTGTAATAGACGAAGATGATGATGATACTAAGACCAAAACCAATCGAGGAACTGTTGCGGTTCGGCTGCATGCCAAGCGGTATGCCGACCATAGCAAAAATCAAGCTCGCCATCGGAATCGTAATGCGCTGGTATAACGTAGTTTCCAATTTCTTGGTATCAACATATTGGGAGCGCATGACTTCAATCTCAGCACGCAATTCTTTCATCGTGAGTTCTTCCGGATCTTTTTGTTCACGAATGATTTGGTTCGGATTCTTCTGTATAGGCAAAAGCTGTTGGTCAAAGCGAATCGTGCGCTCTGTCTCGCCTTCCGATACATCGTAAAGAATCCCATTGTGCATCGTCCATTGATCCGATTTCCATTCAGCGTACTCGGCATTTTCTACATGGTATAACTTGCCATCAACGAAATCCTGCATGGATACACCTTGCATCGTATTCGTTTCCGCATCATAGCGACGCGCATAGACAATACGCTGGATGACACCATCTTGTATTTCCTTGACGATGATATGTTCCTGGGATTTTGGCGAAGTATTGCCCTGAATCTCGTAGCGGACCGTATCATTATAGGCTGCATTTGCCCAAGGCACAACATATTCGCTGAAGGCAATGGCAAACAGGCTGACAAAAAAAGACAGGATGATGACTGGCGTCGCAATGCGGCGAAAACCAATGCCGCATGATTTCATCGCCGTTATCTCACTCGAACCTGAAAGACGTCCAAACGTCATCAATGTCGCCAAAAGCATCGACATCGGGAATGTCCAAACGATGATGCTCGGCATGCTGAAAACAAAAAGGCGAATGACAGCAGAAGCTGACGCCCCATACTGCGTTATATAATTGGCGATGCGAAATAGCGTCCCTGATCCGATAAAAACAGCGGAAAATGCAAAGATTCCAAATACAAATGTCAGGAATGTCTCTTTCAAAATATATTTATCTAAAATTCTCATTGCATTTCTCCTATAAGGTAAAGTTATCACCAAGATAGAATTTCTTGGCAATCTCGCTGTTGGCAATCGTTTCGCTGTCACCCTCTAGCAGTATTTTTCCGTCATTGAGGATATAGGCTCTATCAACGATATGAAGTGTCTCACGTACATTATGGTCCGTAATAAGGATTCCCATGCCGCGCTTACGCAAATATTCAATGATGCCCTGAATATCTGCCACAGCAATCGGATCGACACCGGCAAATGGTTCATCAAGCAAGATGAACTGCGGTTCGATCGCGAGGCAGCGTGCAATCTCGACGCGACGGCGTTCACCGCCGGAAAGTTCCGATCCCTTGCGTTCTCTGACGTGTCCGATATGGAACTCTTCGAGCAGAGCGTCTACTTTGGCTGCTCTTTCTTGCGTGGACAAGTTTGTTGTTTCCAAAATCGCCTGCAAATTTTCTTCAACCGTGAGCTTGCGAAAAATCGACGCCTCCTGTGCTAAATAACTAATACCCAAATCAGCTCTTTCACACATCGGGAGATTCGTGATTTTCACATCCGAAAGATAGACTTTACCGGCTGTCGGTGTCTCAAGCCCCACGATCATATAAAAAGTCGTCGTCTTTCCCGCACCATTTGGGCCCAAAAGCCCGACAATCTCACCTTTTTCGACGCGCAGTGAGACATCGTCGACAACATTACGATTTTTATAGGTTTTTACTAAATTCTTCGCTTCAATAAACAAAAGGGGGATACACCTCCGTCATTATTCCTTGACTTTCGCTTGTCCATCATCTGCCAGATAAAGCGTCAAGCGATTGCTCTTGATTGTATTGTTGTCTTGAATCGCCACAGCATTTCCGGTAAGGATGACCTTGCCTTGGTCCTGTCCATAGTAATTCGCTTGATCGCCAAAAGCTTCCATATTGCGGGCTGGACTCAATATATGGACATTGCCTGTGCCAATCAAATGGTTGTCCGTCAAATAAGCTTCAAGTTTATCCGACGTCATCGACCCATCTGCCATAACGACTTTGGCATTTGAAGGTACAATCACATAATTTTTATCTGAATAATAGTCAACGACCGGGCCTGTCAAAGTCTTATCGGCTTTTACAGCAACGACATTGCCCGTCGCAAGCATATGATTGGCATCGAGTGCCTTGACCGTATCTGCGGTCATATGCATATCTTCTTTGTCAGCAACGACATTGCCTGACACTGTACCAGCCTGCGTTTTTGAATTGTACTCGCCGCGAGCACCAGTAATCCTTGCGCCTTCTTGTACCATCACAACATTGCCTGTCGCTGTGACCATGCCGCTTTGGCTGTTGTATTCAACCGTGTCTGCCGTAAGTTCCACCGGTTTATTGTCGGCAGCATATAAAGTACCGCCAAATACCATACAGATTCCGGCGGTCAAAGCTGCAACTTTCCATTTTTTCAAGTAGTTCATCATTGAGCCCTTCCTTTTGTTATATGGGCATTGCCCATAAGTTTAAAGTTTTGAAAACCATCTTTGGTTTCGATTTTATCCCCTACCGCAATGAGATCATCTTTGGTAATCTTCACATTGCCGGCTCCGCTCAGCGTACCGGAAGGACCTTCCCAAGCAAGCGTGTCAGAATTGAGTTTTGCTCCATCAGAGCTTTCCGTAGTGACTCCGCCATCGATATTGATATTCTTGCTCTGTACTTCATAAAAAGCATGCGGTGCTGTCAGATTGACCACAGTTCCATTGTCTTGATAAAATTTCCCTGAGATGTTGACCATTGTGACATTATTCGTCCCTGGATCAACCGTAATTTCTTCGGCAGTCATTTCCCAAAGCCGTTTCCCATTACGATCCTCATGGATGGTATTGTTCGTATATTTCATGCCTTTGGGCTCGGCTTCCCCACTGTCTGGCGCCGGTGCCTGCGGAACCGTTTTTACAGCCCAAAAAATAACGCCTGCAAGCAGCGCTGCAAAAACAAGAATGATCAATTTTGCTTTATTATTCATGATTCACCACCTGTGTTTTCACCGTATGATGTTTCTTTTTCTGTTCTTCTGGCGGTGTATTCCAGCGTTTTTGGAACCAAATCCATTGCGTCGGATTCTCGCGAATGATGTCTTCGACGATTTTCGTCATCTTTACTGTAAAATCGTATAAATCTTTATCAGTATCGCCATGATCTTCAAAATGCATGATCTCGCCGATGACAACGCGATGTCTTCCGTCCGGACGCCGCAAAATGAACGCCGGTACAACAGGGGCTAAAAACTTTTTGGAAAAAACGGCTGCCCCCATAGGTGTAGAAGCTGTTTTTCCTAAAAAATCAATAAAGACCCCGCCGGGTCCGCCATCTTGATCCACCAAAAAACCCAAACATTTTCCTTTTTTGAGAGCACGTGTCGCACCCATCAATTCGCTGGTACCACGAGAAAAAATTTCTACGCCGACCATTTCACGATACTCATTGAGAATTTTGGTATGCTGCTCGTTTGGCTGCGGCTTGATGATTGCCGTAACCGGTAAATTCGAGAAAGTGAGTGCGGCTGAAAGCCATTCCCAGTTTCCGACATGTGCCGTCAATATAACGACACCGCGCCCTTCAGCCAAAGCTTCATGCATACGCTCTATATGATCGATTTCCATGTACTCCAAAAAATTTTCTTTGTTCAATCTTGGCATATACATGACTTCCAAAAAATTCCGGCCTATGTTGACAAAGGATTCTTTGGCTAAGCCTTGCGCTTCTTGATCACTGATTTTAAGTGATTCCTTCATCTGTTTGATCGCTCTTAATCGCTGTTTAGCCGCAATCTGATAATAAAGTTTCCCGAGCTGGCTGCCAAACCACAGCACGACTGCATGCGGCAAAAGACAAAGAACCCAGCTTATGAATTTAAACATTTTATATTGCATTTTTCTTCCCCCGTTAAAGAGAATCTTTTCTTACATCATAACACAATTCGTATCATTGCTCTATATTTTCAAAGTGTTTTACGGGAATATCCATTTCCGCTTCAATATAGCTCGACACCAATTTTTCCCAGTGCCCTTGCGCTTTGAGCATGAATTCCATGATCTGGCGTACGGCACCATCGCCACCGTTGCGATCTGAAACAAAATGAGCCCGTTCCTTGACTTCATCTACAGCATTCCCCACCGCTGCGGCAAACCCAACTCGCACTAAAATGGGCAAATCCAGGAAATCATCTCCGATATAAGCGATCTCTTCTGCTTGCAAATGGTATTTTTTTTGTATGAACGCAAATGCTTCTAGCTTGTTTTGCTTGCCTTGATAAATCTCATCGATTTTGAGTTCATTGGCACGAAACTCTACGATTTTTGACTTTCTACCAGTTATAATAGCGGTTATCATGCCGGCTTTTCTGGCAAGACTGATGCCGAGACCATCCTGGCAGTTAAAACTTTTGAAGACTTCGCCACGTTCATTGAGGTGGATATTTCCATCGGTAAGGACTCCATCCACATCAAAAATAATAAGTTTTATCTTTTTTGCACGTTCTATCGCTGTTTGCATAAACTGCATCTGTTGTTCAACCTCCGACCGCAATTTGAGCTGCTGCATCAAAAAGCTGCTGCCCAAATTACGATTTCTATTTTTGTCAGGCTGAAGGCTGATGCCGTCAGCTCTTATTTTCCCAAAGAATATTAAAATTGACCCGAAATCAATCGCAGATTTACTGTTTTTTTACAATCGCATTGATTGCCAACGCATCTTTGAGGATGCTTTCCAAGTTGTCCAAGCAAACCATATTCGGACCATCGCAAAGTGCTTCATCCGGTGCGTCGTGGACTTCCATGAAGAGCGCATCGACGCCAGCACCGACAGCTGCTCTCGTAAGGTATTCAACATATTCACGATTGCCCGCCGAAGCTGTACCAGCTCCGCCTGGAAGCTGCACGCTATGCGTTGCATCAAATACGACAGGATAACCAAAAGAGCGCATGATCGGAAATGAACGCATGTCGACAACAAGGTTATTATAACCAAATGAAGCACCGCGTTCTGTCAGTAAAATATCAGAACATCCCGCTTCATGAAGTTTATCGACAACATTTCTCATGTCATTTGGTGCCATGAACTGTCCTTTTTTCACATTGATTGTCTTGCCTGACTTTGCAGCCTTATAAAGCAGATCCGTCTGACGGCATAAGAATGCCGGAATCTGGATGACATCAAGCACTTTTGCTGCTGCTGCAACTTGTGCTTCATTATGGATATCGCTGATCACCGGAACCTTGAGCTCATCTTTGATCGCCTGCAGCATTTCAAGGCCTTTTTTGATGCCAGGACCGCGAAAGCCATTATACGAAGAGCGATTTGCCTTATCGAAGGAAGCCTTAAAAACATAAGGTATTCCCAGTTTTTCTGTAATTTCTTTGACTCTGCGGCCAATAAGAAGACTTCGTTCGAACC
The DNA here is from genome assembly GCA_965363355.1 of uncultured Selenomonadaceae bacterium. Classification (GTDB taxonomy): domain Bacteria; phylum Bacillota; class Negativicutes; order Selenomonadales; family Selenomonadaceae; genus CBDTTM01. The sequence continues at coordinate 5,696 of CBDTTM010000029.1, forward strand.
CTTCAAGAACACACGGTCCGGCAAACAAGACCAGTGGCTGCCCCTCACCAACTTTAATATTGCCGATTGATACTGTATTCATCTAGTTACTACCTTCCCATTCATCATTCTAAAATTTATTTATCTTGTTGACAAAGCAGTGCATCGCCTTCCTACGCCGATGCACCACAGATTTAAAACACGAACAACATTTGAATGTGCAACAGCCCTCTCTATTGCACATTCAAATGCTTACTCACCCAGGTTGCGATAAACTTCATTCACTTTTTCTAAGTCTTCGGCTGTATCGACGCCGACAAATTTGCAGTCGGTTTCAATGACCTTGATCTTATAGCCATTTTCCAATACACGCAATTGCTCGAGCGATTCCGTCTGTTCAAGAATCGTTGGTTCCATTTTGGCGTAATCGAGCAAAAATCCTCGTTTGTAGGCATAGATGCCAATGTGTTTATACGTAGCAACGCCGGTATCCACTCGTGGATACGGAACAAGTGAACGCGAAAAATACAAGGCATAGCCTTTTTTATCCGTAACAACTTTTACATTGTTTGGATTGTTTTTTTCTTCATCATCCATCTTTGTCATTACCGTAGCCATTTGAAGGTCTTTATCTTCATCAAAAGCTGCGGCAAGGCTGTCAATGACCCCAGGGTCAATAAGCGGTTCATCGCCTTGGACATTGATGATGACATCAATATCTTTATAAGCGGCAGCAACTTCAGCCAAACGATCCGTACCGGTCGGATGGTCTGCTGCTGTCATCATCACTTTGCCATTGCAGCTTTCCATTGCTTGGAATACACGTTCATCATCGGTTGCAACAAGAACTGAATCCGGACGCTTTGCCTTCATCGCTCTTTCATAAACTCTCTGGATCATCGGTTTGCCAGCAATGTCTGCTAAAGGTTTACCAGGTAAACGAGTGGAGGCAAATCTTGCCGGGATAACACACAAAAATTTCATTTTTATACACCTCTTTTGATTTTTTCTTCCAAACTTCCACGCAATAAGGATTTGAATTCATCGGAGCCTTTTTGAAATGTAACCTCTATGCTGATTACATATATAGGTATTGGTCTTTCAGCAGCGATTATACTGCTCGGTATCTTCACTGCATCTTTTTCTGTGATGATAATAGCTTCGGCACCTTGTTCTTGTGCCTGCCGCAAACCATCGAATATTTCTTCTTTTGTATAATCATGATGGTCTGGGAAACGAAGGCTTTCTACTATTATCGCACCGATATCATGAATCGTCTGTTCAAAGGATGCCGGATTACCAATGGCCGATACTGCCATGATTTTCTTGCCCTTCATATAGTCTATATCAATGCCATCGTTTGTAATTGTTTTGTACCAATCGCCAATTTCAATGAAACAGCGTGGTAAATGGATGCTTTCGACAACCAGCGCATGGTCGTTTTGTTCACCGATCGTCGTGCGGATCTGGTCACAAGCCCCGTCTGCTGCCTGGTCGACTTTTGTCAACAGGCAAACATCCGCGCGGTCCAAATGTCCAACTGGTTCACGCAAAGTACCGCGAGGCAGCATGTACCCGTTGCCAAACAGATTTATCGCATCAATCAGAAGGATATCGAGATCTCTGACAAGCTGCCAATGCTGGTAACCATCATCGAGAATCGCAACTTCTGCCTTGAAATGCTCTACGGCATAGCGGCCCGTAATTGCTCTTTCCGGACCGATCAAAACCGGAACATTCGGCAGGTTCTTTGCCAGCAGGAACGCTTCATCGCCAGCTTCGGCAGCTGACATGTATAATTCTTTCCCATCAGAGACAACCCCAACGTCGCCTTTCCACTTAGCCCGATAACCTCGGTTCAATATGACGACGCGATATCCCATATCGCGTATATCTCGTGCTAGGCGCTGCGCTGTCGGTGTTTTTCCCGTACCGCCGACAGTGATATTGCCAAGACTGATTACATGGCAATCCAGCTGTGTCCGTTTCAAGAGCCCTAAGCGATACAGTTCCAATTTGCAATTGACGAGGCGTCCATAAATAAAGGAAAACGCATATAACAACAAAATGATGACATTGGCCAATGGCCCGTGTTTTTGTTTTCCATGGACGAGTTGGAACAAATAGGTTTGGAAATTTTCAATTTTCTCCGTTGACTTTATCGCCTGAGGATGTTCCTTGGCATATCGGTCAAGCAAATCACGCAAAAGCAAAGCGGATTTTCTCGAAGCACCTTTGTTTTCACCAATGATTGCTAATGTTTCTTGTTCCATGCGGAATCTATTTTGCTCATCATCAAATAATCCACAAATTTCACGTGTAAGCTCTTCCTGATTATTGACAGTAATACAAGCTTTGCGTTTACTGAAGAGCACATGGCTATCCTTAAAGTTGAACATATGATAGCCAACAATGATGGCTTTGCCATGAGCTGCGGGTTCAAGGATGTTATGTCCGCCATGCGGAATCAAGCTCCCACCGACATAGATGACATCGCCGACGCTATAGACTTTTCCAAGTTCTCCAATGGTATCCAAAATAACTACATCATGACCTGTTTCCGGCTCAGCCTGCAAAGTTGTCCGATATTTCGCTATGAATCCATAGTCGCGGCAAAGAAGCTGAATTTCATTCTTGCGCATGATATCTCGCGGTGCAATCAGAAGTTTTGCCCCCGGCACTGTTTCACGAAGCTTCGAAAAAGCTTCCAAAACATATTTTTCTTCACCTTTATGGGTACTTCCGGCCAAAAGGATACCCGTAGCATCGCTGAGGCCCATCTCTTTGATAAGCTGATGTTTTTCTGCATCATCGACATCGGTATAGGTCTGATCGAATTTTGTGTTTCCGGTGACGGTAACAAGCTCCGGCTTCGCACCAAGATGTCCGATGTATTTTGCATCCAAATCGGACTGCATAGCAAACAAGTTGACCGTGCCAATCATATCATCCAGCAAATTATGCAAATGATGATATCGTTTCACGCTCTTGTCACTGATGCGCCCATTGACCATCATGACCGGTATCTTATAACGACGAGCAGCCTTAAGAAAATTCGGCCAAAGCTCGGTTTCTACCGGTAAAAAAACCTTTGGACGAACTTTTCCTACAATGTATTCTGCCAAAAAAGGCAAATCAAGCGGGAAATAAATGATGCTGTCAGCATCCTTTATGATCCGGTTCGCCATGGCATATCCACTGTTTGTAACAACGGAAACCAATATCGGATCATGAGGGAATTCTTTACGGAATTCCTTTATCAGCGGACTGGCTGCGACGATTTCGCCGACAGAAGCAGCATGAACCCAAATGCATTGCTTCTGCGCGACCCGATCGAGTGCATGTGCCGGTAAAAATCCCAAGCTCTGTTTTATACGCTCAACAAAGCCTTTTTCTCTGATTGAGCGCATCATAAAGACCGGTATTATAAGTATTACCAGCAAAACTCCCGCTATATTGTATAGTATCTGCATACTTTTTCCACCTTTTATTTACACGTTCTGTTGATTGAACTGAATATTGTACAGATTGGTGTAGAGCCCGCCGAGAGCTAAGAGCTCTTCATGGGTTCCGCACTCTTTAAGGCTGCCGTTCTCAAGAACAATGATCTTGTCTGCTTTTAAAATCGTTGAAAGACGATGGGCGATGACAAACGACGTTCTTCCGAGCATCAATTTATCAAGTGCTGCCTGTACGACTTTTTCGCTTTCCGTATCAAGTGCGGAAGTCGCTTCATCAAGGATCAATACCCTTGGGTTCTTAAGTATTGCCCGGGCAATAGAAATACGCTGCCGCTGTCCACCAGACAGGTTGGCGCCTCGCTCGCTGACTTGGGTTTCATACCCATTTGGCATTTCCATGATGAATTCATGTGCATTGGCTGCCTTTGCCGCTGCAATGATCTCCTCTTCCGTGGCATCAAGTCGGCCATAACGGATGTTAAATGCAACCGACCCGCTAAATAACATGGTCTCTTGTGGAACAATGCCAATCTGTTCACGCAAGGAGTCGACTCTTACGTCACGGACATCGATGTCATCGATCTTTACGCAGCCTTCTGTCACATCATAAAATCGGGGCAAAAGGTTGGCTATGGTCGATTTACCCGCACCACTAGGGCCAACAATAGCTACCATATCGCCAGGATTGGCAGTTATCGACAAGTCTCTTAGTGCCATTGTTCCTTTTTTATAAGAAAAAGAAACGTGTTCCAAGCTGACTTTTCCTTCGATACAAGGTAAATCCAAAGCTGTTTCTTTATCTTTGATTTCTTCTTCCAGGTCAAGTACTTCAAACACACGGTCTGCTGCCGCCATAGCTTTTTGAATGGTCCCATACACCCGGCTGATTCTTTTTACTGGGTTTGCCAGATTGACTGCATACGTCAAAAATGCAATAAGCGAGCCTGCCGTAAGTATTCCGTTTACCACTTCATAACCGCCAAACCAAACAATGAAGGTCACGGCTACCGCAGAAAGGAATTCTACAGTAGGCGTGAGCAACGACATCAATTGCACATTTTTCATCTGTGCGCGGAAGTTCAATTCATTTTGCTTTTTGAAGCGATCGATTTCATAGGCCTCTCGCACAAAAGATTTTACAATCCGCACTGCCGAAATCGTCTCTTGCAGTAAGGAGGTAATATCTGCCGTCCGCTCCTGAATGACGGTTCCACTCGCCTTGAGCTTACGCCCAAAAACATTCATTGCCTGAGCAATCAACGGTACCGTCACAAAAGTCAGCAAGCTGAGTTTCCAATCAAGATAGAACATCGTGCAAATCGACCCGATCAAGATAGATCCTTCTGTGACCATTTCGATGAGACTGTCCACCAATGCCGCCTGCAATGCAGCAACATCATTGGTGATATAGCTCATAACAGTTCCTGTCTGTCTTTTCTCATAATAGGCCAATTGTAGTCTTTGGAATTTTATAAAAAGGACTTCCCTGACATCGATGATGACTCGTTGCCCGATATAAGAAACCAAATACGTTTGTCCATAATAAAACAACCCTCGCAAAAAGAAAACAATAATGATGCCACCAGCAATGGTATTGAGCATCACCATATCGCGATTAGCAAGAACATCATCGATAATATCCTTGATGATCCAAGGAACGTAGAGATTTGCCGCTGCCGCCATAATAATACAGATAACAGCTCCGCCCAGTTTGGGAAGATATGGTTTTATAAACAGCAGCAATCGCTTGTAATTTGTCATTCTTTGTCCTCCAATAAAAATTTCTTTCCCGTCAACTGTAAAGCCATCTTATTTTCCCGCTGACACATCATATCACATAGCTCTTCAATCATCCTTGCATCGATCTGCTGTACGCAAAATAAGCTCAGCCACACGTGCAGCCGCATCAGGCTGGCCCAGTCGTTGACGAATCAACTTGAGCTTTTCCTTTAAAACTGCGGCAGATTCTGTGTTTTTAAACATTTTTTCCGCTTCTCCAACAATTTTTTCCGTCGATATCTCGGCTTGCAAAAACTCCGGCAGAATCCGTTCACCGGCAATAATATTTGGCAAGCTGAAATTAGGTAAGTGCACGAGGAAATTACCGATAAAATAAGAAATCGGTGACATCTTATAGAGAATAACCGACGGCAAGCCTATCATAGCCGCTTCTAACGTAACAGTTCCCGACGTTGCAATAGCAAAATCGCAGATGTTCATCAAATCATAGGTATGATCCGTTTTTATATGTACTCTTACATTATATTCTTTTATGGTTTTCGTCAATTCTGTTTTTGAGATTCCTGGCGCAATCGGCAAATAAAAATCCATATTATCATACTGCCGTGCTAATGCCTCAGCAGCTTTTAAAATCTCTGGTAAGATTATCTGGATTTCTTGTTTGCGGCTGCCTGGCAATAACAACACATTGTTATGCGTCAAATCCAAAGAAAAATATTGTGCTGCATCCGCTTTCTCCATCGACGGTTTTACCGTGTCAACAAGCGGATTTCCAACGAATTCAATCTTTGCCCCAGCATCTTCATAAACTTTGGTCTCAAAAGGGAAAATAGCCGCAATCTGATCCGCCATACGAGCCACTGGCTTGGCTCTTCCCTTACGCCAAGCCCAAGCAGATGGTGGAATATAGGAGAAAATCGGTATGCCCAGTTTTTTTGCCTTAGCTGCCAAACGCCAGTTGAAATCAGGATAATCGATGAGCACCAAAATATTCGGTTTTTCTTTGACCATGACATCGATCAAATGATCACGGAGCTTGAACATGCGGCGCAGATTCTTGATGACTTCCCAAAAACCCATGACATTATAATCCTGCATATTGCAGCATATTTCTACACCGGCAGACTCCATCTGCGGGCCGCCAAAACCAAAGAGCCTCGCGTCTGGCTCGCATTTTTTTATTGCCGCAGCAATGCTCGCGCCATGCATATCGCCGGATACTTCCCCGGCCGAAAACATGATTTTGTGCATCTGATTCCCTCCTGTTTTCTTCTCCATCCAAGCAGAAAAAGACGCGTGGATACGCTTTTTGCAAAGTATCCGCCGCGTCCTATAAATCGTGATTACATAGCCATGATTGCAATGTCATTGGCATCTGCCAACGCTATCACTTTTTCTTTTTCGACGAGCAATGTTTTGCCAGCTTCCATGACGAGTGCTTTCGCGCCTGCTTCAATCATGGATTCAATCGTCTGCACGCCGACAGCCGGCATGTCAAAACGATTGTCCTGCTTCGGCTTGGCAACCTTAGCCACAACAGCGTTGCCGCGAGCCAACTGGCCTCCTCGGCGAACGCAGGCATCCGTGCCCTCGATTGCTTCCACTGCCATAACCGCTAAGTGTTTGACAACGACGGTCTGCCCTATATCGAGCCCGCCAATTTCTTTTGCGATCTTGAAACCGAATTCCATATCCTTTATCTCTTCATCCGTCGGAGCTCTTTTCGTAAGCACTCCTGCCGAAGGCATCAATGTTTTAAGCAATGCAGTCTGATCAAATACTTGAATGCCCGCCAATGCCAGCTCTTTTACAAAAGCCATCATCATCGTGTCATCACTGCGATCTGGCAAAGATGCCAAAACCCTCAGCATATGTGCATCCGGCATCTCATGTTCTCCGCTGAACAAGATTTCCTTTGTGATTTTTCCAATCATGGTGACTTTGGCAACATTATTGCTTTTCAAATGCTCAAGAATCGTATCGAGACGAGCGATGTTGATTTTTTGCAAATCCGTTGTATTTGCCTGCAAATCAGCATCTACACCATCCACTAAAGCTATGGCAAATACTTCAAAGCCCATGTTCTTAGCCGCTCTAGAGAATTCTACCGGCAATTTCCCCAGCCCAGCGAGTAACCCTATTTTTTCCATAACATCCTCCGAGATCATAAATATAAAGACAAGCCGAGGCGCTCAGCCTGGCTGTCATCTATCATTCATTTTTTATAAAACGATGAGTGCATTTATTCGCTTTCTCTGCGGCCACGACAAATCCCACGTTCTGCATTACGTAAAAAACGCAGCAAATGTTCGACTTCTTCACAAGAATCTACTTCCTGCTCAATCATCGAAATAGCCTGTGCCAAAGGAAGACCTGAACGATATAATAATTTGTAAGCTTGTTTGATGTTGCGGCGCGAAGAAATCGCAATTCCTGCACGGGAAATCCCAACACTGTTGAGGCCTGCAACTTTTGCCGGATGACCATCCACGATCGTATAAGGAACAATATCCTGCACAATCTTCGAAGCTCCGCCGACCATTGCATTACGGCCAATCTTAACGAACTGATGAACGCCCGTCAAACCACCGATAACAGCTCTATCTTCGACGACAACATGACCTGCTAAAGTAGCCGCATTCGACATGATGACATTGTTGCCAACAATGCAATTATGCGCTACATGCGTATACGCCATCAAAAGGCAGTCATTGCCAATTCTAGTTTCTTCTTCTTCGCCCGTAGCTCTGTGCACCGTGGCACATTCTCTTATCTTAGTGCGATCGCCAATGAATACATACGATTTTTCTCCGTCAAACTTCAAATCTTGAGGTTCTTCCCCAATCGTAGCTCCATGATAGATCACACATTCTTTACCAATACTTGTCCAGCCATCCACTACAACATGTGGACCTATCTTCGTACCTTCACCAATTTCAACATTCTCACCGATTACGGCATAAGGTCCGATTTCAACGTTCTTGCCAATCCGGGCCCCCGGATGGACTACAGCGGTTTCGTGTATATATGCAACAACCCGGTTGTCTGCTTTCATTATATTTCCAACTCCTTACGCCTGCACGGCATTTCCCTTTAATTTATCAGCTGCTAGCTGTATCTATATTAATATAATCCGTGCTTCCGCATAAAAGTAACGGTCGGAATTCCGCCATTTTCCGCCATTTTTATGTAAAATCACCCTTTATCATGTCTCTACAGCAAAAAAGCTACTTGATTTCACAGCTTTTCTGGGTCTTTTAGGGCAAAAGTGAATTCTGCCTGTGCTGCCAATTGATCATCGACATAAGCATGCGCCTGCAATTTACCAAAAAGGCCGCGCATTTTTATCAACTCAGCTTTCATGATGAGCTGATCGCCTGGAACAACCTGGCGCTTGAACTTAACATTTTCCATTGCACCAAACAATGTTAATTTCCCACGATTTTCTTCTGGATACAGCATTGCCAAACCACCGACCTGTGCCATAGCTTCCAAAATCAATACACCTGGCATAATCGGATTTCCCGGAAAATGCCCACGAAAATGAGGTTCCATCATGGTCACATTTTTTATGCCGGTCGCACTTTTGAGCGGTTCGAGCTCTATGATTCGGTCCACTAATAAAAAAGGCGGACGATGTGGTAAAATCCTTTGAATTTCGTTTATATCTAAAATCATATTATTGCCCCGCTTTCGTTAAAATAATTCATTTTCTAAATGCAGCTGTGATTTTCTTTGCGAGCTGCGCATTGAGTTCATGACCTGACTTCACAGCAATTACATGGCCGCGAACGATTCCCGCCAAGCGCAAATCGCCAACAACGTCAAGTATTTTATGCCGAACCAACTCATCTTCAAACCGAAGTTTATTGAACCAGCCTTCATCATTATAAACGATGACATTTTCAAATGTACCACCAAGACCTAATCCCATTTTCTTGAGCGCATCGATTTCAGCTTCATAAGCAATCGTACGAGCTGGAGCGATTTCCTTATAATACGTTTCCTGCTCCATATCATAATCGCCATATTGTATGCCAATCAGTTTATGTGGATTAAGGGAAGTAAAGCTCACACGGAAACCATCGTATGGCAAGATCATAATGAAACGTTCGCCATCATCGATACGATAGACCTTATCGATGATGATTTCTTCACGCAGTTTCGTCTGTGCCTCAACACCTGCCGATTGAATGAGCTCAAAAAAGATGAGCGAACTGCCATCCGCTACCGGCGGCTCTTCCGCATTGATTTCAATAAAGCAGTTATCAATGCACAAGGCATGCAGGGCCGAAAGCAAATGTTCGATGGTGAAGACTTTGACCTCTTCATTCCCAATCGTCGTCGCTCGTATTGTCGATGTGACATTATCCGAAGTCGCTGCAATTTGCGGCTTTCCTTCAAGGTCGACGCGAATGAAGACGATGCCGGTATCTACCGGTGCCGGTTTCAGCGTAATACAGACCTCTAGGCCGGAATGCAATCCTATCCCGGTATATGTCACAGCTTTTGCTATTGTATTTTGATATTGCATAAAAAAAGTCCCCCTGACTTTGACACCTTTATCTATTGTACAAAACATTGGAGGTTCCTGCAAGTTTTTTGTCAGTCACGTTTTGCAATGGACTTCCAGCGGTCGTGCAGCCAAAACCATTCTTCCGGATACTTGCGTATATGTGCTTCGATGATTCGCGTAAGTTTTTCTGTCGTACGCGTGAGGTCCTCTTGCTTATTTTTCGTTTTTTCAGCAAAAACAGCTTCATGAATCTTCAATAAATGCGTCCCATCGGAATTTTGTGAAATAAATATCGGCAAAATCGGTGCACCTTGAAAACGTCCCATGGATGCCGGACCCGTCACACAAGAAGTATCTCTCCCAAAAAATTGTAACAGGACACCATCACGGCCTGCATCCTGATCCATCAAAAGACCAATCGCCCAGCCTTCACTTATCATCTTGAACATTTCTCTTACTCCTGATTTATAAGTAATGTGCATGCCGATCAAACTGCGATATTCATTGATGAAACGGTCGAAGGCACTGTTTTTTTGTTTTTGGGCAACGCCAACAATCGGGAAACCATTTAAGGCTAAAGCGCCACCCAAAAGTTCCCAATTCCCACTATGGGCTGTTGCTATAATCGCACCCTTTCCCAAAGCCAGTGCTTTTTCCATGTTTTCTTTGCCCTCTATATGAACATAGCGGTTTATATCCTCTTTCATTTTTGGGAAGCGCAAGACTTCGATGATCATATAACCAAAACGAGTCCAGCTCTTCTTTGCCATAACCTTCGCTTCGTCTTTTGGAAGGTCCAGACATTTTATGATATTGTCAACAGCCAGTGCTCGCCGCTTCCCCGGAACCAAAAGCCAAGTGACTTCACCGATGAAGTCACCTAAGCCACGACAAAAGCCCAAAGGCAAACAGCAGATCAACTTACTGAAAATTTTCATGATATGGTACATCTTTTTGACCATCCTCTTAATAATAATTGTAGGTAACACCCACGAAAGGTTTTCCATCGACCCAGCCAGCAGAAGCCTTGAGCCCCGGAGAAAGTGCTAAACGCAGACCATAGTTCATATGATGCCCGTCATTTTCGGCAATTAAAGACATATCGGGAAAGGTACCGCCACGAGCCAATGGAATCAGTCGTTTTTCAATCGCAGCAAAGGCTCCATCATAACGGCCATTACCAACCCCAACATGGAGTCTGATCCCAAGCGGCAGCCCTTTGCTGGCAACTGCATAAAAAGTTCGGTCTTGTTTGTCCGCCAAGTCTTCAACACCGATAGCCAGCCCCGGCGTAAGAACGCCTTCTTGCTTGAGTGCATATTTTAAATTGACTTGCTCGTTAGCTTCCCCTTTTTGCGGTTTATGGTTCACTGCACTAAGTTCCCAATTTTTTGCCAAATTGGTTGCAAATGAACTATCCTGCATTGCATCTAAATGATAATAGCCCACATCAAATTGTCCTGGCCTTAAAACATCAGCAGACGGTGTGTTGATATTGCCCGTACTGCCTTTTATCGAAGGTGCCGCTGTCCCCGTTGGCAAAAAAAAGGTCAGCAAGCAAAAAACGAAGCTTACGATGAACCACTTCTGACTCATATTGTTTTCTCCTACAAAAAAAGCGGCAAAAAACATGATGCGCTTTGCCGCTTTTCCTTCAATTTATCGTTTATCTTCTAAATTTTGGAGACGTTTTTCTAACGCTTTCATTTGCTTGCGCATTTCTGGCAGTTTTTTTGCAGCAGCCTCTGCTCTGAGCCATTCTTGATGCGGCCGAGCTGGAAATCCTGCAAAAAATGCATTTTCCGGAATATCCGCAATCGGTCCGGAACGTGCTGCCAGCACCGTATTGCTGCCAATATGGATATGCCCGACAACGCCCGTCTGTCCGCCAAAAATAACGTTATGGCCTACAATCGTCGAACCGGCAATCCCCGTTTGTGCCACAATAAGGTTATTGGCACCGATTTCACAGTTATGACCGATATGGACCAGGTTATCGATTTTAGTCCCATGTCCAATAATCGTCGATCCCATAGTCGCGCGGTCAATTCCGACATGTGCGCCGATTTCCACATCATCTTCAACGATGACATTTCCTACCTGTGGTACTTTGGTATGAACGCCATCTTTGGTGATAAAGCCAAAACCATCTGCACCAATAACCGTAGAGCTATGGATAATGACGCGTTGTCCTATCTTACAAAACTCCCGAACCGTGACATTGGGATACAGCAAAGTTTCAGCACCAATCGAAGCATGCTGTCCAATGTAGGTATGCGGATAAAGGATGACATCGTCACCTATTTCTGCATAGTCATCGACTACAGCAAATGGCATGATTGCAACATTCTTGCCGATTTTGACATTTTTCCCCACATGGGCTTGTTCACTGATGCCGAACTTAATCTCAAGTGCCGGTGTAAAGAGTTCCATGAGTTTTGAAAATGCCGTTCTCGGGTCTTTGACGAGAATCGCGTTTTTAGCAAACGTGCCAATATCATCCGGCACAATCACAGCTCCTGCCTGGCAAGCTTCAGCTTCGGCCAAATGCGGTTCTACCGCAAAAATTATGTCGTTAGCTCCCGCCAAAGCAATATTTGTAACACCAGTAATCGTAATTGACTTATCACCAACGATTTTGCCGCCTACGATTCCAGCGATTTCTTCTAATGTTTTCTGCACATTTACACTTCCTTTATTGCAGCTTCTGAATTATATCATCCGTTACGTCGATTCCGCCTTGAATGACATTTTCCGACTGCTGTGCCTGACCGAACTGGTCATTGCTAATCTGATTCTTATAAACGATAGCTGATAGTTTCTTATCGGTGACAACTTCACTCATCGTTTTATCTTGCAGTGTTTTCATTTGTGATGCATATGGAGCTTGTGTTGCTGACAATTCATTTCTAGCCTGATTTACTTCTTTTTTAAAGTCATCATCTGACATAGTTGATTTATCTTTCTCTAATTTAGCAGAGAGTTCTTGGCTTTTCTGCTGATAAGCATCATCTGCCGCTTTTAAAATGGTCTGAATCTGCGGACTTTCTTTCATGACTCGTTCCCAATCGACATATCCCATCCTTGTATCAGAACAGCCGCTGACTAAAATAGCAATAACAAAAGCCATCAACAGCGCGCAGATTGATTTCCTATTTAAATTCATAATTGTCCCCACTCTCTTTGTCTATCCCAATTTATTTTTTACTCATTTTGAGTTCTTCAATGACCTCATCTGTCACATCCATAGCATTGACATTGACAAATGGGTTCGCAAAAATATATTCCAAATGGTGTAAGATTGCAAATTTCGCTGCCTTGCTGGCAACGTCTGCAATAATCGAGTCTTCTAAAGCTGCAACTTCCTGATCCTTGGCTTTTAAATCCTGCTTTTTTTTCGCAGCAGCTGCAAAATTCGATGTCATGTTTTGCACACCATTTTGCATCGATGAAGCATTTCTCATCTGTGCTTCGGTCTGTTTTGCCGCCAAAGCCGCACTGGCTTCT
>CBDTTM010000030.1:0-18852 GCA_965363355.1 uncultured Selenomonadaceae bacterium
TCTTCCAGGCAGCGCATGATTTTGCGGATTTCGGCAAAATCAAAATATTTTGGAGCATATTCTTCGAACTTCGTGTTGGCATAGTCAACGATTCCAAGCGAGGCCAGGTTGACCATGGCTTGGAAAATCGTGCGTCGAAGGCGCTGTTCAAGTGCCTTATATTCTTTTTGGATATCGTGAAGATCATCTGTATGGAATTTCGATGCGGCGAGATTTGTAAAGATGTCTTTTAAAGAAGGAAAATCATGTGTGCTTTCCTTCGAATGGAGAAATTGCAAAATATCCAAAAGGTCCTGTGCACCTTTTTCACCGCTGATACCAAGCTCACCGAGAATGATTTCACCGTGACGGATTACAGTTGGTGATTGTTTGGGCTGGGGTGCAGCGGGGAGTGGATTTTCCTGATCTGGCCGCAGAGCTACGTGTAAGTTGGATTCTATATTGTGAACCAGTGTCTTAAGACGAATGTGTTCACTGACTGAGCGAATCACGCTGACTACCTCGTTGCGGTTGATGGGTTTTGTGATATAGTAATCGACGCCGAGGCTATAGGCATTGCCGACCAATTCTTTATCTTCTACTTGTGATAGCATGATGATTTTTCCATTGAATTGGTCTTTGATATTTTTGACCGTTTGAATGCCGTCTCGCAGGGGCATGAGCATATCGATGATCAAGATATCAATATTCTTCATTGTCAGAAGCTGATTGTCAACATCAAGACCGTTTTCAGCCTCAGCAATGACTTTGCCAAGATCATAGTCCTCGATAATTTCAGATAACATGGAGCGAATGGCTTCATCATCATCTACAAGCATAAAACGCATAAAAAAATCATCCTTTCAAATTGGCTAACGGAATAGATAGGGTAAAAATAATTTTGCTGCTTTCGTCGCTTACAACCTGTATGGTTCCGCCAAGGCTTTCTGCCAGGTATTTTACATAGGTCAAGCCGACGCCGTTGGATGGTTTGCCATCCGCAGCGAATTTTGTCGTGTATCCGGGTTTAAAAAAAAGCGGGATCTTGTTCATTGGAATGGCTTTGCCGGTATTCCAAATCTCGATTTGTAAATGATCATTGACTTTGGTAAAGGCCAAATGAATGACGCCGACATCATCGCTGGCTTCTACAGCATTGGCAGCGAGGTTGTTGACCAAAGAAAGTACACGGTAAGCGTGCAGTGGGGGAAGGGTTGCATCGTTGAGCAGATAGAAACGTATGAGCTTGCCTAAAGAACGGGCATATTTTTGATTGGAGTCGACGATGAATTGGCTAAGCTCTGCCGGTGCCATATAGTCGTTGATCTTCCGTTCGGCTGTCAACTGTTGCAGGCCGGCGTGAATCCGTTGGTTGTCCTTTTTGATTTCATGTACCTGTCCGGCTAGGCGAAGCATATCAGAAGCTAATGTTTGCCGGTCTATGACGGCATTTTCATCTTGCAGCGTTTCATAGATCTTATAGCAGTCGCGAGTGACTGCTTCGGCATTTTTTTGTGAATTGCTCAGCTGGATGATTTCCTTATAAAGACCGGCAATGAGAAGCATCAAATGCTGCTTTTCTTCTTGTTCCTGCCGCGTCCTTGTTTCGGCCTGATAAATCTGAGCGATGAAGAAAAAGCTCAGGATGAACAGGCAGCGAAGAACGGCAATCAAGCTTATCTTGAAGAGAATGTCAAAGCTGAGGTCAATGGCACCAGAACTGGTCAAGGCAGTTATAGTGAGTTCAGCAAGGCTGGCAAGGATTTCAGCTAGAATCGACCAACCGGCAATCTGCAAGGCTTTACTGTAGAGGGCTGTATCAAATTTTGGTAGGTGGAAGCAGGCCGCATAGGTAAAGTAGTAGAAAAATGTTGGACCATGCAGCCAAAGGCTTTTGGTAAACGTGATGTCACCGGACCAAAGATCGAGAAATACGCGAAATAAGGTTACGGATATACCAACACAAAAGCCGGATAAGACAAAGGGGGTATTGCGAAGCCAAAGCAAAAAAAGCAGAAAAACCGGTGAACCGAAGCTTACGCGAAAGGTGGCAAGTTCATTGGTAAAGGGGTGGAACTTGGGCTCTCCAGCTAGTGGTACCAAGATGAGCATTAAGAGGAAGAAGAGAAAATTGCGATGATTTTTCATGATGAACCTCGATTGAATACAAAATACAATATATTTTTCATTATAGCATGAAAATCTCTTCTTATACTAGAGAATCCGAGCTAAACCCATGAAAATATATCGAAATAATATATTGTAAAATAAAAAAGATAAATAGTCAGAAAATTTTATCTAGATTTCTGTCGGATTTTATAGATGACCCCTTATATTAATAACATGAATCATATCATTAATTGCAATCGTTGCGAATTTGTAAGGAGGAAAAGTTCAAATGAATGAAAAAGTGAAGGGACTCATATGTGTTCTCATCGGTGTGGTCATCTGGTTTTTACCGATGCCAGAAGGGGTAAAGCCAGAGGCTTGGCATTTACTAGCGGTGTTTGTGGCCACGATAGCCGGTTTTATTTTACAACCATTATCAATCGGGGCGGTTTCACTGATTGCCTGTACGGCACTTGTTATCTTCAATGTGTTAAAGCCAGGTGATGCTTTAGCGGGCTTCAGCAATACGACAATCTGGCTCATTGTGTCGGCATTTATGTTTGCCGAAGGCTTTATTAAGACAGGACTTGGCAAAAGAATAGCATATGCGCTATTGACTCGTTTTGGTGGCAGTACCTTAAATGTTGCCTATGTTCTTTCCGCGGCGGATTTGATCGTGGCTCCGTTTACTCCATCAAATACAGCGCGTGGTGGCGGTATCATCTATCCAATCACACGCAGTATCTGTGCAGCACTTGGTTGTGAAACAGATGGCAAGAATAAACGTACGGGTGCATTTTTGGTTTACAGTGCATATTGTGCAGTTATTACCAGTGCATGTATTTTCTTGACGGGTGCGTCAAACAACGTTTTGGTCGTTACTTTATCGAAAGATATGTTTGGTACAGAAGTAAGCTGGATGTCGTGGTTCATCGCTTGTGCGGTTCCAGGATTGCTGCTTTCGATCTTTACCCCTTGGCTTCTTTATAAGATGATCAATCCTGAACTAAAGACTACACCGGAAACCAAAATTTTGGCGCAGCGTGAGCTGGCTGAAATGGGTCCGATGAGTTCAAAAGAAAAAATCCTTTGTGTTATTTTCTTAGGCGCTTTGATTCTTTGGGCAACGGCATCTATGCATGGAATCGATTCGGCTTTTGTCGCTTTGCTCGGGTTAAGTGCAATGCTTGCGACTAAGATCCTTGACTGGGATGATGTTCTCAACCAGCGGGGCGCTTGGGATGTTCTGGTTTGGATGGGCGTACTTGTAAACATGGCAGCGTACCTTTCTAAATTTGGTCTGATGACTTGGTTTGCTGGAGCTGTAGGGGCGCAGATGGCAGGTACATCATGGCTCTTCATGCTCATTATCTTGTCGGTTGTTTATACGTATATCCACTACGGTTTGGCCAGCAACAGTGCGCACATCATGGCGTTGTTCGGTGCATTTGCTTCTATTCTTGTCGCTGCTGGAGCTCCTGTTCTTGGCGTTTTGATCTTGTTTGGTGCCTTGGCTAACAGCAGTTCGTTGCTTACGCATTATGGCTGCGGTGTGACACCGATATTCTTTGGTGCCAATTACATGGATCAAGGAGAATGGTGGCGTATAGGTTTTGCTATTACGACACTTCACCTAGTCGTATGGATGGTTATAGGCCTTCCTTGGATGAAATTATTAGGATTATTTTAAATAGAAAACTAAGTTTAAGCCCGGAACTTTCCGGGCTTAAACTTAAAACTTAATTTAGCGAATTATAAGAATATACAAATATATCTTGTATGTTCTATAATTAATATGTATTGTTGCATAAAAAGAAAAGGAAGTGTTCAAGTGAAAAATCGTATGTTTGTTTTATTGATGACCTCATTACTTATGGTCTTGGGTTTGCAGACCGTTTCAGCTGGTGCGGCAAAGTCATTACCGAACGTAAAAATCTTGGCAACCGGCGGAACCATTGCCGGGAGTGCTGCTTCGGATACGGCGACGACTGGTTATAAAGCCGGAGCTTTAGGCATTGATAAGTTAATCAATGCTGTACCGGAAGTTAAAAATTACGCCAATGTCAGCGGTGAACAAATTTGCAGCATTGACAGTAAGGATATGACCAGTGAAATCTGGCTTAAATTGTCAAAACGTGTAAATGAACTGTTAGCAGATGATAATGTAGATGCAGTTGTAATAACGCATGGAACGGATACGCTCGAAGAAACGGCATATTTCCTTGACCTTACGGTGAAGAGCAATAAACCTGTCGTAATCGTTGGTGCTATGCGCCCGGCAACTGCTATCAGTGCAGATGGGCCTATGAATCTTTTGAATGCTGTACGCGTTGCCGTAGATAAAGAGGCTGTTGGCAAAGGCGTATTGGTAGCGATGAACGATGAAATCGATGCAGCTCGTGATGTGACGAAAACCAATACGGTCAATGTGGGAACATTCAAATCTCCAGATCTAGGGTGTCTAGGTTATATCAATGATGGCGTTCCTGTATTTTATCGCGAATCCACTCGCCGTCATACGGCAGCAACGGAATTCAATGCTGCGGAACTGAAAGAACTGCCTTATGTAAAAATTATTTATGGTCATGCAGATGACGATGGTGTATTTGTCGATGCAGCTGTTGCAGCTGGTGCAAAAGGCATTATTTATGCAGGTACAGGCAATGGCAGCATCCACAAAAATGCAGAAGCTGCTTTGGCTAAAGCAAGCGAAAAAGGCGTGATCGTTGTACGCAGTACCCGCGTACAAACTGGTACAGTTGTCCCGGCAGAACAGTCGTATATCGATGAAGGCTTTTTAAATGGGGATTCACTCAATCCACAAAAAGCAAGAATCTTGTTAGCCTTGGCTTTGACGAAAACCAATGATCCGGTGAAAATTCAAAAAATGTTTAACGAATATTAAGCAAAAAAGAGGGGCTGATGAAAAATCAGCTCCTCTTTTTGCCTAATTGATGGGGGAATGGTCATTGTTAGCTTTGCCGAAAGATATCGATATAGCTTTTGAAGGCAGTCGGGACAGCATAGGCTTTGCTGAGTTCTTCTTTTAAAACCCAATGCAAGGCTTCATTTCCACTTTTACCGTAGCTGGTGGCAGTTTCCTTCACTTGGGGAAAACGTATTCTAGCATGATAGCCGATCATTTGCCATTCGATATGGGAAAATATATGCTTGGCTTCTGGCAGCGCAGTCAGTGAAAGTAGTTCTAGCTGTTGTGTTTGCAGATATGCCTTGATTTCATTTTGCGTCAAATGCCCCGGAAGATTTGGCAGTTCCCAAAGACCGGCGAGCAACCCTTTTGCAGGGCGTCGCTGCAGGGCGGCTTGATCATCAAAAGTCAGAAGAAGAACCGTGTGCTTTTCGATGCGGCGGGATTTCTTTGGTGCTTTATAAGGCAATTCCTGTGTCAGACCTTCATCATAGGCAAGGCAAAGCTTTTGCAGCGGGCAAAGTGAGCATTTCGCGGCTCCTTTTGGCAGGCAGACCATGGCACCAAGGTCCATCAGGGCTTGGTTGAAATCACCAGCTTTATCCGGAAGTATTGGTCGCAGCAATACTTCGACCGCTCGTTTTACTTTTTCTTGGAGAATATTTTCGCGGCTGGCAATAAGACGCATGATGATGCGAAGGACGTTACCATCGACGGCAGGTTCTTTTTTACCATAGGCGATAGAAGCTATGGCTCCGGCAGTGTAACGTCCGATGCCAGGAAGTTTGAGAAGTTCTTCAAAAGAATCGGGCAGTTGACCATTGTATTCAGTGCAGACTTTTTGAGCGGCTTTTTGGAGGTTTCTGGCTCTGCTGTAATAGCCAAGTCCTTCCCAAAGTTTCAATAAATCGTCGGTCGGAACTTCGGCTAGAGCTTTTATGCTGGGAAGTGCCTGCGTGAAACGTTCGAAGTAAGGCTTTACGGCTTCGACGCGGGTTTGCTGAAGCATGATTTCAGAAATCCATACATGGTAAGGGGAGGGGTTCTCTCGCCAAGGAAGTTCGCGGCGCTCACTGTAATACCAGGCTAGAAGCGGTTCGACTATTTCTTGGATTTGTTCAGTTTTCGATAATATCAATTCGTTCATAAGGATCCTTTCGAAAAATAGCGGTTATTTTAGCTCGGTCGCAAACAAATAGCTTATGATGTCATCAAGCTTATAATTAGTTGCTCGGAGCGAATGCTTTCTTTATGTGGATTCTATTATAGCATAGATGCTTTATCATAAATAAAAGATTTGTATCTGGTATGTTTTTATCATAAAAAAAGCGGATTTTAGGGAAAAAAGTGGTCGTTTGTAACAACCGTTGAAATTTTGTAGAGATGCCTCAAGGTGCTTTGCTATACTCAAAAATGCAGGGACATGGTAAAGAAAACATTGGAGGCGAAATTTTTTATGAAGGAATTCAGAAGCGATTTTTTATGGGGCGCGTCTACATCGGCTTATCAGGTCGAAGGAGCCTATGATGAAGACAATAAGGGGAAATCCGTGCAGGATATGCATGCTGTTATACCGGGAACAACCGACTTTAAAGTGGCAGCGGATCACTATCACCACTATAAAGAAGATATTGCCTTGATGGGCGAGATGGGCTTTAAAACCTATCGTTTTTCGATTGCCTGGACGAGGATCATTCCCGATGGTGATGGGGCAGTTAATCCGAAAGGTGTTGAATTTTACAGCAATCTGATTGACGAATGTTTAAAACATGGGATTGAACCTTTGGTTACGATGTATCATTTTGATTTGCCGTATGAACTTGAGAAAAAAGGCGGCTGGTCGAATCGAAAGACAATCGATGCTTTTGTAAATTATGCCAAAGTATTATTTGAGGAATTTGGTTCGCGGGTAAAGTATTGGCTGACGATCAATGAACAAAATATGATGATACTGCATGGCTCGGCGATTGGTGTGATTGCTGGAGATCCAGATGCGATGCAAAAAGAATTGTATCAACAAAATCACTATATGCTGCTCGCACAGGCACAAACGATGAAACTACTGCATAAAATGGTACCGGGAGCAAAAATCGGGCCGGCACCTAATATCAGCCAGGTATATGCAAAATCATGTAAGCCAGCAGATGTCATGGCGATGCAGAACTTCACGGCGATTCGGAATTGGCTGTATCTGGATATGGCAGTGCATGGCTGTTATAATGCAACTGCTTGGAACTTTATGGAGAAAAATGGTATAACGCCAACGATTGAGCCGGGAGATATGGAAATGTTAGCTGGCGCGAACCCGGATTTTATTGCATTTAATTATTATGCAAGCGCGACGGTAAGCGATGGCAATGCTATGGCGGATGAAAAGCATAATGTAGGTGATCAGCAGATCGCTATCGGAGAAAAAGGCTTTTATACGGGCGACAGCAATGAGTTTTTGGAAAAAACTGAATTTGGCTGGGAAGTGGATCCGGAAGGCTTCCGCATTACTTTGCGGGAAATATACGATCGTTATCGTCTGCCGCTCATTGTAACTGAAAATGGTTTGGGCGCTTATGATAAAGTGGATGAAAACGGGCAGATCATCGATGATTATCGTATCAGATTCTTACAGCAGCACATTGAGCAGGCAAGGCTGGCTGTGGAAGATGGGGTGGATCTTTTTGGCTACTGCCCTTGGTCGGCAATTGATTTGATCAGTACGCATCAAGGCTTTGTTAAACGTTATGGGTTTATTTACGTCAATCGTACGGACGATGACTTGAAAGATATGAAACGCCTGCGCAAAAAATCTTTCTTCTGGTATAAGAAAGTCATAGCCACGAATGGACAAGATCTCAGTAATGAATAATAGCTGTTCTGCCTAGTGCAGCGGCGGGCTTCATTTTAAAAATGTACTTTCCTAAGAGGAACTTTCTTCACTTTATGTGTATGCATTAAATAAAAAGTTACAAAAACATATTGACAAAAGCTCTGTATACTGTGATAATGTATACATGTTTACAACATTACGCATTGACTTACTGCTAAGCGTATAGTATAATCATCAGATAACAGCAATGACAGGGTAAAAAACAAGATAACATTTTTTACAGAGAGCCGATGTTGGCTGGAAATCGGCAAAATGACTTGTTTGACGTCGCCTTTGAGCTTTTGTGCCGATTGTTTTTTCAGGAGGCACAGACGTGTTTCAGCGTTAATGAATGTCTAAAAGGACAATGAGTACAATGCAGGGTGGTACCGCGGAGAATATCCGCCCCTGCTGCTATGATAAGTAGCAGCAGGGGCGGTTTTTTATTTTCGCTAGGAGGCAGATTTTAGATGAAACATGTGTTATCGGTATTTGTACAAAACCAACCGGGAGTGTTGGGACGTGTTGTGAGCATGTTTTCCCGGCGTGAATTCAATATTGACAGCTTGTCAGTAGGAATCACACAAAAGCCGGAGTTTTCCCGAATCACGGTGGTCGTCCAAGGCGATGAAAATCTCGTGGACCAGATCATCAAGCAGCTGGAAAAGTTATTGGATGTTGTCGCCGTACAGCGGTTGGACGCCGGATCGGCTGTATATAGAGGTATGACTTTGATCAAGGTCAAAGCCGATGACACGAACCGATTGGATGTCCTTAAAATGGCAGAACTCTTTCGGGCCCATGTCATCGATGTACAATCGACAACACTGATTTTTGAGATTACTGGTGATGATGAAAAGGTATCGGCGTTTACGCAGATTCTTGCACCTTACGGCATTCTCGAGGTCATCCGTACTGGACTGATCAGTCTGGAACGTGGCGAACACACTATACATGAACATTGTGAGGAGAGAGAGTATTATGGCAAAAATTTATTATGATCAAGACGCAAACTGGGATATCATGACAGGCAAAACGGTTGCCATTATCGGCTACGGCAGTCAGGGACATGCACATGCTTTGAACTTGAAAGACAGCGGTGTAAAAGTTATCGTCGGCCTCTATGAAGGCAGCAAATCAAAAGCTAAAGCTGAAGCAGCTGGCCTTACAGTCGCTAACGTCGCTGATGCTGTAAAACAAGCGGATATCACGATGATTCTTCTGCCGGATGAAAGACAGGCAGATGTCTATAAATCAGAAATTGCTCCAAATCTCAAATCCGGTAGTGCTTTAGCATTTGCCCATGGTTTCAATATCCATTTTCAGCAAATCATTCCACCAGCAGATATCGACGTGTTCATGGTTGCGCCAAAAGGCCCTGGACATTTAGTTCGTCGTGTGTTCACGCAAGGCGGCGGTGTGCCGGATGTATTTGCTGTTCACCAGGATGCTTCTGGTAATGCAACGGAAATCGCTTTGGCGTATGCTAGAGGTATTGGCGGTACGCGTGCCGGTGTTATCAAGACTACGTTCCGTGAAGAAACAGAAACAGATCTTTTCGGCGAACAAGCAGTTCTTTGCGGTGGTGTTACCCATCTGATCAAAGCTGGTTTTGAAACGTTGATCGAAGCTGGTTATCAGCCAGAAATCGCTTATTTTGAATGTTTCCATGAAATGAAGCTCATCGTTGACCTCATGTATGAAGGCGGTATGGCCAACATGCGCTATTCGATCAGTGATACAGCTGAATATGGCGATTACAAAATCGGACCTCGTATCGTAACTGAAGAAACTAAGAAAGAAATGAAACAAGTTTTAAAAGAAATTCAGGAAGGTACATTTGCTAAGAATTGGCTGCTTGAAAACAAAGCAAATCGTCCTGAATTTTTGGCACTTCGCCGTCAAGGCGCAGAACATCAAATCGAAGAAGTGGGCGGCAAGCTCAGAGATATGATGTCCTGGCTCAAAAATAAAAAAGAAGACTGATTGCAGCTGTTTTACTGTTTGGAATGGAATCGGCTTACGCTTCTTTTTAAGAGGTGTAAGCCGGTTTTTCTAAGAAGATATAGGAGGTTTTTTTATGGGAATGAATATGACAGAAAAGATTTTGGCCAAACATGCCGGGCTCGATAGTGTTGTACCAGGGCAATTGATCACCTGTAAGCTTGATATGGTTTTGGCCAATGATATTACAGCACCGCCAGCGATCAAAGAATTTGAGAAAATAGGAAGACCGGTGTTCGACCGCACGAAAATCGCTTTGGTGCCGGATCATTTTACGCCGAATAAGGATATCAAAACAGCTGGGCTGACAAAAGCTGTGCGTGATTTTGCCAAGGAAAATGAAATCGTGAATTATTTTGAAGTCGGCCGCATGGGCATCGAACATGTCATTTTGCCGGAAAAAGGCTTGGTTGGACCGGGTATGCTGACGATCGGGGCAGATTCTCATACTTGTACGTATGGCGCTGTGGGTGGTTTTTCAACTGGTGTCGGCACGACAGATTTAGCGGTAGCTTTGGCAACCGGTGAAGCCTGGTTCAAGGTACCGGAAACCATAAAAGTTGAACTTAAAGGCAAAAAACCAGCTAACATCAACGGCAAAGATGTAATATTGACTTTGATTGGCCGGATCGGCGTGGATGGCGCGCTTTATAAATCACTCGAATTTGCCGGAGAAGGGCTGGTGGAGCTTTCTATGGCAGACCGTTTCACGATTGCGAATATGGCAATTGAAGCCGGTGGCAAAAATGGGATTTTCCCTGTAGATGAAAAGACTAAGGCATACATCGAAGGCCGCGTGACCAAGGCGTATGAAATCGTCGAACCAGATGCTGATGCAAAGTATTCACAGGTTGTTACGATTGATTTAGCAGAGCTGAAACCAGTGGTAGCCTTCCCTCATTTACCAGGGAATACCAAACGTGTTGAAGATATCGGCGAAATCAAGATCGATCAAGTCGTCATCGGGTCCTGTACGAACGGCCGCTTTGAAGATCTGGAAATTGCGGCAAAGATACTCGATGGAAAAACAATTCATCCAGATGTCCGCTGCATCATTGTTCCGGGAAGCCAGCAAGTTTATTTGGATGCAATGAAGGCCGGCTTTGTTGAAGTATTCATCAATGCTGGAGCAGCGGTGAGCACGCCGACTTGTGGACCTTGTATGGGCGGGCACATGGGAATCCTTACGGCAGGAGAACGCTGCGTATCGACGACTAACCGCAATTTCCGCGGACGCATGGGACATGTCGACAGTGAAGTATATTTGGCAGGTCCGCATGTAGCCGCAGCCAGTGCGATTTTAGGCAGGATCGCAACACCAGAGGAGGTAAAGTAAGATGAATTTAGAAGGTAAAGTTTGGCGCTACGGCGATAATATAGATACAGATGTCATCATCCCGGCTCGGTATTTGAATTCTTTTGACCCAGCGGAATTGGCATCGCATTGCATGGTAGATATCGATGAAAGCTTTGCAGAAAATGTAAAAGTCGGCGATATCATGGTAGGCGGCAAGAATTTTGGCTGTGGTTCATCGCGTGAACATGCCCCGATTGCCATCAAGGCATCTGGAGTTCCGGTTATCATAGCAGCTGATTTTGCTCGTATTTTTTACCGTAACGGCATTAATATCGGTTTGCCGCTTCTTGAAATCGGCTCAGATGTAGAAAAGATCAAAGCCGGGGATGAGCTTCGCGTCGATACGGCAGCGGGCAAGATAGAAAACTTGACGACAGGCGATGTTTTTCAGGCACATCCGTTGCCGGGCTTTGTCCAAGATATTGCAAAAGCTGGTGGGTTGATCAATTATATCAAGGAGAAAAAATGATGACGAAAAAAATCGTAGTGATTCCTGGCGATGGAATCGGTGAAGAAATCACAGCCTCGGCAGTCGCTGTGCTCAAAAAAATAGATGAGAAATTCAATTTAGGCTTGGAGTTTTCAACCTATCAGGCTGGTGGAACAGCCTATGATCTCTATGGAACGCCGCTTCCTAAAGAAACGATTGCTGCCGCTAAGGCATCTGATGGGGTTTTGTTCGGTGCAGTCGGCGGGGATAAATGGGATGATGTCGATCCGGCGCTTCGTCCGGAAAAAGCCATTCTTGGGCTCAGAAAAGAATTAGGGCTTTATGCGAACCTTCGCCCAGTCAAAGTGGCGGATTCTTTAACGGAGTATTCACCGCTCAAGACGGAAATCGTCAAGGGCATCGATATTGTCATTGTTCGCGAACTCATCGGTGGTGTTTACTTTGGTGAAAAATGTGAATCTGAATTAAAAGATGGTGTGGAACGGGCCTGGGACCTGGAAAATTACAGCGTACCGGAAGTTGAACGCATCGTAAAATTAGCGATGGAGACAGCGGAAAAAAGAAAGGGCAAAGTCACGTCAGTCGATAAAGCCAATGTACTGGCTACCTCAAGGCTCTGGCGCCGCACGGCAGCAAAAGTTGCTGGAAAATATCCGGCGGTAACCATGGACAACATGTATGTTGACAATTGCGCGATGCAGCTGGCCCTTCATCCGACCCGCTTCGATGTCATTGTGACGGGCAATCTTTTTGGTGATATTTTAAGTGATGAGGCGGCAGTTCTCGGCGGCTCTATTGGCATGATGCCGTCGGCCAGCATTGGGGAATGCACAAGCCTTTATGAACCAATCCATGGGTCGGCTCCTGATATTGCCGGCAAGGGAATCGCTAATCCAATCGGCACCATTTTGTCAGCGGCGATGCTGCTGCGTTATTCCTTGAATGAAGAAGAAGCGGCCAAGGCAATCGAAGCTGCAGTAGAGATGGCACTAAACGATGGCTATCGTACGCCGGACCTATATCGCGATGGTTTCAAAAAAGCAAATACGGAAGAAATGACGCAGATTATTTTAGATAGAATATAAAAGGAGGGCGGTCCGATGAAGGGGGCGCAAGCGGTAGTTGCATGTTTATTGGAACAAGAAGTAGATACGATCTTTGGCTATCCCGGTGGTATGATCTTGCCGCTTTATGATGCACTGTATGATGAAGAACGCATTTTTCAAGTGTTGACGACACATGAACAAAATGCAGCGCATGCAGCCGATGGCTATGCTAGAGCTAGCGGCAAAGTCGGCGTCTGCATCGCCACTTCAGGGCCTGGTGCGACCAACCTTGTCACGGGGCTGGCAACAGCTTTCATGGACTCGATTCCGGTCGTGGCGATAACCGGTCAGGTCGACACTAGTCTTTTGGGCCGGGATGCTTTCCAAGAAACTGATATTTTAGGTGTGACCATGCCGGTCACTAAGCATAATTTCAAAGTCAAAGATGGAAAAAAATTGATTGCAACCTTGCGAATGGCGTTTTCTTTGGCAAAAAGCGGCAGACCAGGTCCGGTATTGGTAGATATTCCTCGCAATCTTTTTCTGGAAGAATGTGAATTCACTCCGCTTAAATCGGTGCAAAAAGAGCCGGGGAAGCCTGACGCTGATTTTTTGATTTGTGCGGCAGAAGCGGCAGATGAAATCCGCAAAGCCTATAGGCCCGTGATCATTGCCGGTGGCGGCGTGATTTCGGCCAATGCCTCAGCAGATCTCATAGCCTTTGCCGAAAAGTTCAACCTTCCAGTGGTAAGTACACTGATGGGCATCGGTGCTTTGCCGAGAACGCATCGCTTATCTTTGGGACTTGGCGGAATGCATGGTCTCAAAAGTGCGAATCGGGCGATCGCAGAAGCGGATTTGGTCATAGCAATCGGCAGCCGTTTTGGCGATCGTCAGACGGGGAATCGCGCATCGTATGCCAAGAATACACATTTCATCCATATCGATATCGACCCGGCAGAAATCGATAAAAATGTAGCCAGCAGCATTGGACTAGCCGGAGACATGAAGATCATATTGAAACTTTTGATGCAGCGTGAGCCAGTCAATGATTTGACGAGCTGGCATGACCTCATTGCTGGTTGGCAGGAAAAATACGCGTTTGATTATCATGAAAAATTTGATGTTCCATGGGCCATGCATTATATAAGCAAGGCTATTGCTAAACAGGAATTTGCGGTCGTTACTGATGTCGGACAGCATCAGATGTGGGCGGCTCAGCATATTTCCATCGACAAGCCGCGCACCTGGCTTACGTCAGGCGGGCTTGGAACTATGGGCTTTGGTTTGCCGGCGGCGATGGGGGCGCAGCTTGCCTTTGGGAAAAAACGCCGAGTCATTCACATTGCCGGCGATGGTGGCATCAAGATGACAGGCAATGAATATTATACGATTGCTCGCCTTGGGCTGCCCGTTTTATCGATTATCGTAAATAACAGTGCGCTTGGCATGATTCGCCAGTTGCAAAAGGTCTTATATAAAGGTCGTTATATCGCCTGTGATTTACCATATCCGATGGATTTTTCCCTCTATGTCCAAAGCTTTGGCATCGAGGCAGCATCGGTGAGCTCCCCCGACGAATTCGCCAGTGCCTTTTCACAGGCTTTGACCAAAGATTCTCCCCAAGTCATTGTCCTCAATGTCAGCCAGAACTTTGTCGAACCGATGATAAAGGGTGGCGTTATTGATGAATTTGTTGAGTTTTAAGGGATTATTTAACATTAGCAAGGCTGAAAACAGTCCGTAGGAATTATTCGATTAAGAATAATTCCTATTTTTTTTATACAAAAGTCCCGGTTTTTATAAAAAGGATGGTCTAAAAGCGAGTAAGAATGGTAAAATAAAGAAGATAAAAGAGGAGGAGGGTTCTTTATGCAGAATTCATTAATGATGAAGTTCGTGGGTCTTTTTATTATAAGTACGATTCTTAAGGTTGTTTTTAATATGTTCGTGGGCGGTATGGTTGCTATGGGGCTTGGAGTTGTAGTCGATGCTGGTTTTTTGGTGTGCGTCTACATGCTATTGCGTCAGTACAGGGTGCCATCGATTAAAAGAATCATGATTATTTTGATATTGCTCATGGTGATTTCTATTTTGACAGAGTTTGGAATTTTGCCGCAAGACGTTGGCAATTTGCTTTTATTAGCAGTCTTTGCTTGGATGATTTTTGGCAAGGGTGGCATTTTGCCTCGTGGCGGCCGTAGATTTTAAGAAATAAGGAGATATATCATGGCAAAAAAAGGAATTATTTTAGCGGGCGGCTCAGGGACGAGGCTTTATCCGTTGACGAAGGTTGTAAGTAAACAGCTTATGCCGATTTATGATAAACCGATGATTTATTATCCATTGAGTACGTTGCTTTTGGCTGGTATACAAGATATCCTCGTGATTACGACACCGCAGGATGTAGAGCTTTTTCGAGCTCTTTTGCAAGATGGCAGCCAATGGGGCATTCATATTGAATATGCTGTGCAGCCAAGTCCGGACGGTTTGGCACAGGCATTTTTGATCGGCGAAAAGTTTATTGGCGGCGACAGCTGTGCATTGATTTTAGGCGATAACATATTCTATGGCGCAGATCTTGCCTCAGCTATGCAGCGGGCGGCGATTTCTGAAGATGGTGCGACGGTCTTTGCCTATTATGTAAAAGATCCGGAACGTTATGGCGTAGTTGAATTCGATGAAAATGGGAAGGCAATCAGTTTAGAGGAAAAGCCAGAGGTGCCAAGATCCAATTATGCGGTCACCGGTCTTTACTTCTATGATAAGCAGATCGTCGATATCGCCAAGAGCATCAAGCCATCACCTCGCGGTGAACTTGAAATCACCGATGTAAATAAGATTTACCTCGCACAGCAAAAGCTCAAGGTTGAGACTATGCGCCGTGGTTATGCCTGGCTTGATACGGGAACACATGAGTCTCTTTTACAGGCTTCGTCGTTTGTGCAGACGATTGAAGATCGGCAGGGGCTTAAGATTGCCTGTATAGAAGAGATTGTCTATAGAAAAGGCTATATTGATGCAGAGCAGGTCTTGCGTTTGGCACAGCCTTTGAAGAAAAATGATTATGGCCAGTATTTGGAACAATTGGTAAAATCTTAACAGGAGTGGGACTTTTGAAAATAACACAAACAGAATTAAAGGATGTTTATATTATAGAACCGCAGGTCTTTGGCGATCATCGCGGCTGGTTCATGGAAAGTTGGTCCGAAAAGAAGTTTGTTGAAGCGGGTATTGATTGTGATTTTGTTCAGGATAATCAATCCTTTTCGGCGACGAAGGGAACGTTAAGAGGGCTTCATTACCAATTGAACCCAAAAGCGCAGGCAAAGATCGTCCGTTGTACGAAAGGTGAGATTCTTGATGTAGCGGTAGATATCCGCAAGGGCTCACCGCAGTACGGCAAATGGATTTCAGTCAAACTGACTGCAGAAAACAAAAAGCAGCTCTTTATTCCGCGCGGCTTTGCCCATGGTTTTGTGACGCTTACTGATGATGTGGAAGTTCAGTATAAAGCAGATAATTACTATGCACCGGAATGTGATGGCAATATACGCTATGATGATCCTGCTATTGGCGTAGAGTGGGGCGAAGGGCCATTTGTCTTGTCGGAAAAAGATGAAAAAGCTCCGCTCTTAAAAGAGCGGAGAAATCTGAATTTTGTTTATGAGGAGAGAAATCAATGAAGATCATTGTAACCGGTGGAGCCGGCTTTATTGGTGGGAATTTTATCCACTACATGATAAAAATGCATCCTGATTACGAAATCATCTGTCTCGATGCCTTGACGTATGCGGGCAATATGGCGACTCTCGCGCCTGTTATCAAGCATAAGAAATTCTCCTTTGTCAAAGGAGATATTGCTGATCGTGAGTTTGTCTACAACCTTTTTGCCGAGGAAAAACCGGATTGGGTCGTTAATTTTGCTGCCGAGAGCCATGTCGACCGTTCGATTGAAACTCCGGAAATTTTCTTGCAGACTAATATCATTGGAACCAGTGTGCTTTTAGATGCTTGTCGTAAATATGGGATTTTGCGCTATCATCAAGTGTCGACGGATGAAGTTTATGGTGATTTGCCACTAGATCGCCCGGATCTATTCTTTACGGAAGAGACCAAGCTTCATACATCGAGTCCGTATTCTTCTTCAAAAGCAGGCGCGGATTTGTTGGTGCAGGCCTATCATCGGACGTATCAGCTGCCGGTTACGATTTCACGCTGCTCTAATAATTATGGACCATATCATTTCCCGGAAAAACTCATTCCGTTGATGATTGCCAATGCCTTGGCAGATAAAAAGCTGCCGGTATACGGGACCGGAGAAAATGTCCGTGACTGGCTCTATGTCGAGGATCATTGCATTGCCATCGATCGGATCTTGCATGATGGTAGAATCGGTGAAGTCTATAACATTGGCGGACATAATGAACGAACCAACTTAGAAGTCGTCAAGACTGTACTTAGAGAGCTTGGTAAAGATGAAAGCCTCATTGAGTACGTGACCGACCGCAAGGGTCATGATCGCCGCTATGCAATCGACCCAACTAAAATCAAAACGGAGCTTGGCTGGGAGCCGACGACGAAATTTGACGATGGCATTAAAAAGACAGTTGCTTGGTATTTGGCAAATAAGGACTGGTGGCAAAATATCATCAGTGGCGATTACGCTTCTTACTATGAAAATATGTATGGCAATCGTTAAGCAGTATAATACGTGGTATTTGGAATAAAAAATAAGGATAGACACTCGGAAACGAATGTCTATCCTTATTTTTTTATTTCAGGTTTTCGGGATTCAGTCCAGTGAGTTCAGGGATAACGAAAATCCCGTCTTTGCGGATGAGTCGGTCATCGAGGTATATTTCACCGCCGCCATATTCTGATGTCTGGATGCAGACGAGATCCCAGTGAATAGCAGAACGATTGCCATTGTCGGCTTCGTCGTAGGCATTGCCTGGTGTGAAATGGAAACTACCGGCAATTTTTTCATCGAATAAGGTATCTTTCATCGGCTTGGTGACGTAGGGGTTGAGGCCAAAGGAAAATTCGCCGACATAACGGGCTCCATTGTCTGTATCAAATATCTTATTGATGGTTTCGGTATGATTGGCAGTCGCCTCTATGATTTTGCCGTCCTTAAATGAAAGGGAGATATTTTCATACGTTACGCCTTGATAGACAGCTGGCGTATTATAGGTCAGTTTGCCATTTATGCTGTTTTTGACTGGCGCGGTGTAGACTTCGCCGTCAGGAATATTGCATGTACCGGCACATTTTATCGCAGGGATGCCCTCGATGGAGAACCTGAGGTCTGTGCCAGGCCCTTTGATGTGGACTTTTGATGAGCGCTCCATAAGCTTGACCAGTGGCGTCATCGCCTCATCCATTTTTTCATAATCGAGGTTGCAGACATTATAGTAAAATTCTTCAAAAGCGCAGCTGCTCATATTCGCTAACTGAGCCATAGCGCTGTTTGGGTAGCGCAGAACGCACCATTTTGTCTGCGGTACGCGGATGTCGCTGTGGACCGGTTTATTCCAATAGGTTTGGTAAAGCCGCATGTTTTCCGCAGGGATATCGCCGAGCTCACTGACGTTCTCGCTGGCACGAATGGCGATATAAGCATCCATTTGCTTCATGCGCATGGATTCGTATTCGGCGATGAGTTGCATTTGCTCTTTGCTCGCACCGAGCAAAAGTTCGCGCTGAAGCTTGTTGTTTTTGGTCGTCAAAAAAGGGATGCCACCGGCTGCATATACTTCGCGGATGATCGCTTGTCCTAAAGGCAGGCTGTCATCGAATAATTCTAGCAGAAGTTTTTCTCCTTTTTGCAGTTTAACCGAATGCTGAATAAGGTTTTTAGCTAAAGTTTCAATTCTGGTATCCATGAAAACAGGACTCCTTTATTATATTTTCTTGTGTTTATTTTACCATCAATTGAAATCATAATGTGGTAAAAACATGGACTTAGGCTAGAAAATAGAATGTTTTTGGTGAACTGAAATTATTTTCAAAAAATGCTTGCAATAATCTTTTGCTTGTCGTATAATAATTAATGTTCCTTCCTTGATAGCTCAGTTGGTAGAGCAATCGGCTGTTAACCGATCGGTCGTAGGT
>CBDTTM010000031.1:0-18527 GCA_965363355.1 uncultured Selenomonadaceae bacterium
GCCTCTATCTAAGATAAAAGCTATAGATTGGTCAAAAGCCAGCAGTATTGCTTTATCAAGACTATCATTTTCTGCAAGGCGCCTCAGTTCTTCTACTCCGGGATACTTGCGATTCGGTTCTATCATATCGGCTAGATAAATGATTTTATCCAAAGGTGTCATGTTAGGCCCACCAACCGTGTGTCGCCAAATAGCCTGCCGGACCTCAGGATCTTTTATCCCATAAACTTCCGGCAATATCTCTGCTCCTATATAAGCATGGAGCAAAAGCGGTATTGCCGCTTCTACATAAGAAACAGAAATATCTCTTTTCTGAGCAAGCTCTAGTAGATCACTTGTGGGAAAAGCACGTCCACAATCATGCAACAGTCCTGCCAAATAGGCTTTTTCTTCTGAAACATCATATTTCCTCGCTAAACGAACTGCCGTTTCACTGACAGCAATTGAATGCTGGTACCGAGCCGGCTTTATCTTTGCGGCCAATTTCGTTTCTAAGTCTTTTCTTTCCATATACATCAAGTCCTTTATAAACAATTCGCTGCCAATGCAGTATTTTCCTGTAACGACCACAGAAAAAAAGCCCGTCGACGGGCTTTTCAGTGTCCTTGTAAATACAGACCTTCCTTGTAAATATATTGTTCAACCTGCTCTGGGACAATATATTTTATAGAATACCCTTTTTTTATGCGCTCTCTTATATCTGTCGATGATATCTCAAGTTCCGGTGTGGCCAGGCGATGGATTCTTTTTTGGCCTAAATCACCAAAGTATTCACGAATATTATCGACATCTGGTACACACCCTTGGCGTGTAGCGGCAATAAATTGACAAATCCCCAAAAGCTCTTCGATTCTGTCCCATGTTGGAATCTCTTGGATTGCATCGGCTCCCGTAATAAAATAAATTTCTGAAGACTTCCCAAATCGTTTAGAAAGTTCATAAATCGTATCGATTGTATACGATGGGCCTGGCCGATTCATTTCAAGAGAAGAAACTTGAAAATGCGGGTTTGAACAAGTAGCCAGCAAAGTCATCACAAATCGATGGATTGCAGGAGTTACCTGCTGTTCTTGTTTATGTGGTGGATTCGCTGCTGGTATGAATAGTACCTTGTCCAATTTATATTCATCTCGGACAGCTTCTGCTGTCATTAGATGCCCTACATGGATTGGATCAAATGTACCGCCTAAAATCCCAACTCTTTGTATTTGCTCCGACATAGCATTACTCCTATAAACGTATTATTCGTTTCATTATTACAAGCACAATAATGATTGTCACAGCAATAATAAAAATCGCCCGCAAATCATCAATAAAGTCGTGCCGCCCCTTCGGAGTTTTTATATACTGGCAAAGGGTTTGAACATACCGCAAAAAAAGTTGCATACATTCACCGCACTTGGCCTTCACCATAAATCAAATATTTCGTGCTGGTGAGTTCTTCAAGTCCCATCGGACCTCTCGCATGCAGCTTTTGCGTACTGATACCGATTTCTGCACCAAAACCAAATTCAAAACCATCGGTAAAACGCGTTGATGCATTGACATACACAGCCGCCGCATCGACTCTTTGTTGAAACTTACGAGCATTATCATAATCTTTTGTCACAATAGCTTCTGAATGTTTCGTATTATATTTTGTAATATGGGCAATTGCCTCGTCAATATCTCCAACTACCTTCACCGACAAGATCAATTCCCCGTATTCTTCAGCCCAGTCCTCTTCCGTCGCTGCAAGAATATCTGGCACATAGCTTCTTGTTTTTTCACAACCGCGGACTTCAACGCCTTTCGCCTTCATTTCGGCAATGACAAGCGGTAAAAACGCAGGTGCAATCGCCTCATGCACCAACAATGTTTCCATCGCATTACAGACAGCTGGACGAGTCGTCTTGGCGTTGATCGCTATAGCTGTCGCCATAGCAAGATCAGCGGTCGCATCGACAAAGGTATGACAGACTCCACTTCCCGTTTCAATGACAGGAACCGAACTATTTTCGACTACAGCCTTTATCAAAGAGCGGCCACCACGCGGAATAATTACATCCAAATGCCCATTTAAGCGCAGCATATGCTGTACAGCTGCTCGGTCCGTTGAATCAATGAATTGTAAAGCCCCCTCAGGGATTCCTGCTGTATAGGCAGCCTTCATCAACACGGAAACAATGGCCAAGTTCGAAGAAATTGCCTCTGAACCGCCTTTAAGTAGTACTGCATTCCCCGATTTCAAGCAAAGCCCAGCAGCATCAGCCGTTACATTCGGACGAGCTTCATAAATAATTCCAATAACACCTAGAGGGACTCGCACTTTACGGATTTCTAAGCCATTCGGTCGACGGGTAGAACTACAGCCCTGTCCGATGGGATCCGGTAAAGCAGCAGTCTGTCTGAGGCCTTCAGCCATCTGTGCAATTCGGTCCTCATTGAGCATCAAACGATCGAGCATGGATCGTTTGATGCCTTTTTGCCTGGCCATTTCCAAATCCTTCTGATTTTCTGTCAAAATCAGCTCTTGCCGTTTGAGCAAGGCATCCGCCATCGCTAATAAAGCTTGATTTTTCACTTCAGTCGAAAGTACTGCAAGTTCCGTCGCTGCATGTTGCGCCATAACAGCCTTAGCTTTGATTTCTTCTTCTAAACTCATACGAACAACCCCCTCTAAGAGATATTTAAACCATCAATACCATATTGTCTCGATGAATGACTTCTTTATGCACGGTCCCCTCTAATATATCGGCAATTTCATTGGTTTGTTTGCCAATGATTTTTTCGAGAGACTCCGCCTTGTAATTTACGATGCCCCTTGCTATTTCTCGGCCTGAGACCGAAAGGACCCGCACGGTGTTCCCCGCCGAAAATTCACCTTCAAATCCCAAGACTCCAGCTGCAAGCAAACTCGATCCATCTTTGAGCATTGCTGTTTCACAGCCCTTATCTACGACAATATCGCCTGCAATCGAGCGGCCAAAGGCCAGCCAACTCTTTCTCACCTTTAGATGATATTCTTTTGCCGGAAATAATGTACCAATGATTTGCCCCTTGAGCACTTGCCGCAGTACTTCATCACGCTGCCCAGAAGCAATCACCATAGCAACGCCAGAATTGACCGCTATCTTAGCCGCTTGGATTTTTGTGTACATGCCACCCGTGCCAAGTTTGGATCCAGCACCGCCAGCCAGTTTTTCTACAGCCGGTGTTATCTCCTCTATACAATCAATCAGCCTTGCTGTTTTGTCCGTTTGCGGATTTGCTGTATAAACGCCTTCAATATCCGACAAGATGACCAAAGCATCCGCATCGACAAGCGTGGCCACGGTAGCTGACAATGTATCATTATCCCCGATTTTGAGTTCATCTACAGCGATTGCATCATTTTCATTGATAATTGGAATAACTGCCATCTTAAGCAGGGTAAGCAGTGCATTACGTGAATTCATATATTGGTTATGACGCAAAGAGTTCTCTTTTGTCAACAACACCTGTGCCACAGTTTGACCGTATTCGGCAAAAATCTTTTCGTAGATATGCATCAATATTCCCTGTCCAACAGCTGCCAAAGCCTGCTTTTCAGGAATTGTTTTCGGCCGTTCAGCTATACCCATCCGATCGAGCCCCGCCCCCACTGCACCAGACGTAACCAAAATGATTTCTCTGCCTTCGTTGGCCAGATCGGCCAATTCTCTGACAAGTTTTTCGATTCGATAAAGATTCAGTTTGCCCGTCGCATGTGTTAAAGTGCTCGTACCAACCTTAATGACAATGCGCCTAGCTTCCATTAGCTCTTTCCGTATCTCCATGCCTGCCGCCCCCTTTAAAGCCTCATTCTTACTTTGGCAACTCTATTTTAGACTTATTGAAATTCTTTTTATATAAAAGTCCATTGCGGCCTATGACTTGCACAAGATTCGTATCGGCTCTTTCTGCCAGCATCGTCAAGACTGCTTCTGGCTCTTCTAAGCAATTTTGCAGAACGCGAACCTTAATCAGTTCACGGGCCTTTACTGCTTCTCTAGCACTTTCAACAACAGCCGGGGTAAGGCCTTCTTTACCGATTTGGACAACAGGCTCCATGGTAACCCCCATAGAACGTAAAAATCTCTTTTGTTTTCCTGTCAATGTATTACGGATCAAACTTTCTTCCTCCTCAAATCAAACTCTATATTCAAATTCCATCAGGCCGATATGCACGGTATCGCCTTCTTTGATTCCTTTTTCTCTGAGCTTTTCTTCAATGCCCTTGATGCGCCAAATATATTGGAACCGGCGAACCGCTTCATCATTAGCAAAATTCGTCATTGCAACTAATTTCTCCAAAGATTTTCCCGAAACCACAAAATCACCGCTCATATCACGGGAAATGACAATCTCATCGCCTTCTTTAGCCTCATAGACTTTGACGCCTTCATTTGTTTCTGGCTCTTCCACATATTCATCAACCATTTGGGATACTGTCTCGAGCAACGGCTGCAGGCCGCCTTTTGTAGCTGCTGAAATAGGGAATATCTTTACCCCTTCATCTGCTGCCAGTTTTTCCAAACGAGCATAGTTTTCTTTAGCTTCTGGCAAATCCATCTTATTAGCAGCAATTACCTGTGGTCGTTTTGCAATGCGTTCACTATAACGTTTGAGTTCTGCATTGATTTTATAATAATCTTCCACAGGATCTCGCCCTTCGATTCCTGACGCATCGAGCACATGGATGATAACCTTCGTGCGTTCGACATGTCTTAGAAAATCATGGCCTAGTCCCACGCCTTCAGCAGCGCCTTCAATGAGGCCAGGAATATCCGCCATGACAAAGCTGTGACCTTCATCTAAGCTTACCACCCCAAGGACTGGTGTAATCGTCGTGAAATGATAATCTGCGATTTCTGGACGCGCCGCTGAAACCGAGGCAATCAAACTCGACTTGCCTACGCTTGGATAACCTACAAGACCAACATCAGCGAGCAGTTTAAGTTCCAGTACCAGCTGACGGCTTTCACCTGGTTCCCCAAGTTCTGCAAAGGTTGGAGCACGATTGGCACTGCTCGAGAATTTAGCATTTCCTCTACCGCCTCTACCGCCTTTAGCAATCACTGCCTGTTGGCCGATTTCTGTTAAATCAGCTAGGATTTCATCTGTTTCCTCGTCTTTGATCAAGGTACCCTGTGGAACTTTGATATAGCAAGTTGGTGCACTATGCCCATACTGATTCTTTATATCTCCATTTTCGCCATTTTTCCCGACAAACTTTCGATTGAAGCGAAAATCGAGCAATGTATTCATGTTATTGTCGACGATAAATACGATATCGGCACCTCGTCCGCCATCACCACCAGCTGGACCGCCTTTTGGAATAAATTTTTCACGGCGAAAAGCTGACTTGCCATTGCCTCCATTACCGGCTTTAACCGATACTTTTGTTCTATCTATAAATTGCATAGTTTCTCCTTTTTCCTAACCTTTCTTGTGATGTATAAAAAGCTGGTATTGATTGAATACCAGCTTTTTATACATCACAACCAACTCAGCCGCTAAATACACAAATACCTGCGACTATAAAAGGCGCAGGTATTCATTCTTCACATAGCTTATTCTACAGCATAAACGCTAATCTGTCTGTTATAGCGGCCGGCACGTTCAAACGTAACCTTCCCAGCTATCTTAGCGAATAAAGTATCATCTCTACCGATTCCAACGTTCTGGCCCGGATGGAAGTGAGTCCCTCTCTGACGAACTAAAATACTGCCTGCTGTTACAACTGTGCCGTCATGTTCTTTTACACCCAAACGTTTGGATTCGCTGTCGCGTCCATTACGCGTGCTGCTAACCCCTTTTTTATGGGCGAATAACTGTAAATCAAAGTTAAACATACTCATTTCACCTCCTGTGCTCTGTAATTCGAACACCTTGCGGATTTATATTTTCGATCTCTAAAAGTCCTAAAAGCATCGTTTCCAAAATAGCTTCGGTCAAATCATCCGGTTCGTCTTTTAGCTTCATATACAAGTCCCCACTCGCCACTTTATAATCAAGCTGACGATGCAAATGCTTGCCCACGCCTAAAAGAGCCGTCTGTGCTAAGCTTGAAACTGCCGCACACACAATATCCTCTCCATGCTTCGCTGTACCGGAATGTCCAGTAACCGAAAAGCTGGAAATCTTACCCTCTGTTTGACGAAAAATCTTAATCTTAATCATTAAGCTTCGATTTTTTCGATAACTACTTTAGTGAACGGCTGACGATGACCCTGGCGACGACGATAATTGGATTTTGCTTTATATTTGAAAACAAGAATCTTTTTATCTTTGCCCTGAGCTTCAACTTTAGCCGTTACCTTAGCACCATCAACCAATGGTTTGCCGATAACAACTTCATCATCTTTAACAACTGTGAGAACTTCGTCAAAAGTAACGACATCGCCTTCACCAGCTATTAATTTTTCAACGGTAATAACATCGCCTTCTGCTACACGATATTGTTTGCCGCCTGTTTTAATAATTGCGTACATAGATTACACCTCCCTGCAAATTTACTCGCCGATTACGGTATGCCTCAAAGAGCCATTTTTACGACCTCACCGTGCGGTTGGGGAAAAGCACCTCAAACGTGCTTACAACATGAAATTCTACCATATCGCATTGAACTTGTCAATCTTATTCATTCCCATTATGCAAAATAGAATAAACTTCTGGATGCAGCCCCTGCTTCGCTTCTAGTTGAATTTTACAACCAAACTCTTTCATCAGTTTTTCTAAGAGTTTTGACTTTTTAAGTTCCTCAGCAACTTCAACATGGACTTGTATTGTATAACCAGAAGATTCATGGCGATTTTTCTCTAGCCGCCTAAGGGCACGGCTGATCTTGATGGTTATTGTTTCTGGTGATTCTACACTGCCACGCCCTCCACAACAAGGGCATTGCGTATACACCATACTTTCTAAATTTTGTCGAGATTTTTTTCGAGTGATTTCAACCAAACCTAAAGAAGTTATATCGACTACATTGGTCTTTGTCTTATCCGCCCTTGTCTTTTCTTCCAAAAAGTGCAATAAAGTTTGCTTTTGTGCCTGTGTTTCCATATCAATGAAATCGACAATAATAATTCCACCAATATCACGTAAACGGATTTGCCTAGCTATTTCGGCAGCAGCTTCCAAATTGACTTGGAACACTGTATCAGCCAAATCGGTCTGTCCGACAAATTTTCCAGTATTAACATCAATGACCGTAAGTGCTTCGGTTTTATCGATTACAATAAAGCCGCCGGATTTGAGCTCCACTTCGCGCTTTCCAACATTTTCTATTTCTTGCTCTATATGATATTCCTCAAAAATAGGCCGCGAACCACGATATAATTTGACGCGATTTAACATGGATGGTGATATATACTCAACGAGATCACAAATTCGTTGATAGGCAGCCTTATCATCAATGACCAATAAATCAATGTCCTCTGAAAAATAATCCCTGACAAGGCGGATGAGAAGATCGGCATCCCGGTAAAGCAAGGTAGGGGAAGCCGACAGCTGATAACGCGCCATCAAA
Organism: uncultured Selenomonadaceae bacterium; assembly: GCA_965363355.1. Lineage (GTDB taxonomy): Bacteria > Bacillota > Negativicutes > Selenomonadales > Selenomonadaceae > CBDTTM01. The sequence goes on from CBDTTM010000031.1 coordinate 7,532, forward strand.
GATTGCCAAAGCTTGACCAAATACTCCACATCTTGCTGTAAAGCCTTCTCGGATTGACCGGCCGCTACCGTGCGGACGATAAGCCCCATTCCCTTCGGGCAAAGTTTTTCAGCGATGTCTTTGAGTCTTAGCCGCTCGGCTTCACTTTCAATGCGTCTTGAAATCCCTATATAATCAGCTAAAGGCATCAAAACAACATTTCTACCGGGCAAGGTCAAATGCATGGTAGCCCTTGGGCCCTTGGTGCTCACAGCATCTTTCACAATCTGGATTGGCAATTTTTGACCGATATGGATCTTTGCCTGCTTAGGAACAGACTGCAATGCCTCTTGCGGCAGACCATCGCCTATGTATAAGAAGGCATTTTTTTCATAGCCGATATCGACAAAAGCCGCCTGCATTCCAGGGAGTACATTTTGGACTTGCCCTTTATAGATGTTGCCAACCAGATGCAAGCTCTCCGGACGCTCAACTTCCATTTCAAGCAGTTCTTCATCTTCAATTATAGCCATCCTTGTCTCTTCCGGATCAATACTTACAATAATGGACTTCATTGCCTCATCTCCAACATCTATATCTATACTAAATCAATCAATGCCTTTTTACCGCTGTAAAGACCTCTCCGATTGATTTTAGCACCCTCGACATCAACGGATAGTGAAAACTGCTCTTTAAGCAGCGACAAGACTTCGCCTGGTTTTATGCTGCCACTTGGCGTTATGCGAATTTGCATTTCAAGAATCAATTCGCCATCGTTTTCTTTTAACTCAATTGGGGCGAGCATATATTGCTTGACTTCTATGGTTTTTACTTTTTTTAGCATCGTACGGGTATAAACTGCTTCATCTGCAGAATTGAACGCCTTGACCGCTTCTATTGCTGCTGAAAAATCACCCGTTAATTTCGTCTTTATTTCATAATCTGCCAAATCGGCCATCGCCATAAGAGCCTTTGCCTTGCCATCGAATTCTCGGGCTTTTAGAAGCTTGACCCCTCTTGGCAAAGCCGCTGATAATTTATCAAAAAATTCCGGTTGACAAATTGGCTTCGTCAATTCAATATCCATGTATTCAGCATCACTTGTCACCCCTACAGCCAAAGCAGAGGCAAATGCAATCTTCATATGCGGATTGAACCCTTCTGAATAAGCAGCTGGCAGCTTCGCCCGGCGAATTGCCCGCTCCATTAAAGAAGCGTAGTCCAAATGGGATATATAACGAATTTCTTCACCCTTGGTTATTTCCGTACGAAATTTAATCATTGTTTTTCCCCCAGTCGACAACCTTAACAGACAAACTCGGACAAACGCCGCATGCAGAACATTTTCCGCGACGACAATCCTCCGTCAATGATTCCAGCTGAGCTCTTTCATTTTCTTGCCAAAGGAATTCTTTGCTTACCCCCGGCGTCACATGTTCCCAAGGCAAAAGTTCCTCTTTTTCTCGATGGCGCTGGCTATAAAACTCTGGCTTGATCTTGCATTTTTCAAAAGCATTAAGCCACACATCATACTTGAATTGCTCTGACCACCCATCGAATTTTGCCCCATCTTGCCATGCTTGATAAATAACCTGGTTCAATCTTCGATCGCCGCGGGCGATCGCGCCTTCAAGATAGCTGATGCGCGCATCATGATAGCTAAAATGAATCGAGCGATCGCGAATGTGTTCCTTTAATAGCTGCTGTTTTCGCTCAAATTCAGCCAATTCAGTTTGCCCAAACCACTGGAATGGCGTATATGGTTTTGGTACGAAACAAGCCACGCTGACGGTGACCTTAACGCCCCGTTTCCCGTTGACCTCACGATAAAGGTCCACCACTTTTTGTGCTAGACGAGCAATGCCTATGATATCCTCATCCGTTTCTGTCGGCAAGCCCATCATAAAATAAAGCTTTACCGTCTTCCAGCCTTGCTTATAAGCAGCTGTAACTGCATTGACAAGATTCTCTTCCGTCACGCCTTTGTTGATTACATCACGAAGACGCTGCGTTCCAGCTTCTGGAGCAAAAGTCAAACCACTTTTACGAACCTGCTGAAGTTTATGTGCCAAATCGATAGAAAAGCTATCAATTCGCAGCGATGGCAAAGAAAAACTGATCTTTTCCTCTTTAAAATCCGCCAACAGATCTTCTACCAATGAACCCAGGCAAGAATAATCGGCTGAACTCAATGATGTCAGAGACATCTCATCATAACCGGTTGATTGCTGCATGAGCTTCGCCAGTTCCCGCAATTTTTCTGGAGTCCGTTCACGAACCGGACGATATGACATACCCGCCTGACAAAACCTACAGCCTCGACTGCAACCACGGAAAAGCTCCAGCATCATACGATCATGGACAATGTCGATATAAGGAACTACTGGTTCCTCAACAAACGTAGCAGTATCCATATCCTTTACTACGCGTTTGAATACTTGTGGTTTTGCCTGGGGACAATTTGGTACAACCGAAACGCCCGTTTCTTCATCATAATGAACATCATAAAATGAAGGCACGTAGATCCCATCTATTTGTGCCAATTCTTCTAAGAAGCCTTTTCGTCCGTTCACTTTCCCTGCTTTTTTCCAAGAAATGAACACATCAACGACTTCCCCGATGACTTCCTCGCCTTCACCAACAATAAAGAAATCAAAAAAATCAGCGATTGGTTCCGTATTATAGACGCAAGGCCCACCACCGACAATAAATGGATCTTCAATCGTGCGGTCTGCCGCCCATACCGGGATATTAGCCAAATCCAGCATATTTAAGATATTCGTGTAAATCATTTCATATTGCAATGAAAATCCAAAAAAATCAAATGCCTTGATTTCATTAAAAGATTCCAATGCGTATAACGGTATATTTTTTTCACGCATTTTTGCTTCCATATCGATCCAAGGAGCATATACTCTTTCAGCAACTGTATCTTTACGATTATTAAGCACCTGATATAGTATCTTCAAACCGAGATTTGACATTCCCACTTCATACACATCGGGCAATGCCAGCGCAAACTTACATTCAACAGTCTCCCAGTCTTTCTTCACGGCATTGATCTCATTGCCGGTATAACGTGCCGGCTTGGCTACAGATTGCAGCAGTGCCGGGTCCAAATTCACCATAAATAAAATTCCTCCATATTACATTTCTTATCTTCTGATACAGTGCAAAACAGAATAAAGGGGGCCATTGGCTCCCTCTTTCTAAAACAAAAGTTTTTGTCGTCGCATGTATATATTAAGCAAAATACCAATCGACATCAAATTCGTAGTCAACGAACTGACACCATAGCTCATAAAAGGTAAAGGAATCCCTGTAACCGGCATAATGCCAGTAGTCATTCCCACATTGACCAATACATGGAAACCTAACATCGATGTGATGCCGACAGCGAGCAACATCCCAAAGTTATCGCTGGCTTCACGAGCGATTTGAACACCCCGGCGCAGCAAGATTAAATACAAAACCAGTAAAATCGCAGCTCCGATAAAGCCAAGTTCTTCACCAACTACCGCGAAAATGAAATCCGTATGATTTTCCGGCAAAAAGTTCAACTGGCTCTGCGTTCCGCCAAAAAGTCCTTTGCCGTAGAGCATGCCTGAACCTATCGCTATTTTAGACTGAATGATGTGATAGCCTGAACCGAGCGGGTCCACATTAGGGTCCATAAATACGGTCAAACGCATCTTTTGATAATCCTTTAAAAAATGCCAAAAAATCGGCATTATAGCAATGCCAGCTCCACAGAGCATTCCTAATAACCGCAAATTGATGCCTGCCGCAAAAGTCATGCCTAAAAAAATTGCCATAAAAACCAATGAAGTTCCAAGATCTGGTTGTTTTAAAACCAAAAGAAATGGTACGCCGACATAAGCAGCCACTGGCAGCAAATCGCGCAATGTATTAAGTTTGCCAATCTTGTCTTCTAAAATAGCGGCTAGAGATATAATCATAATGATCTTCGAAAACTCAGACGGTTGCAACGTAATTGGACCAATCTGAATCCAACGCTGTGCTCCAAGAGCTGAATGGCCCATTACCATAACAGCTACGAGCATAAGCATGTTGAAGATATACAATCTTTTTCCGTAGCCTTGCAAGATCTTATAGTCAAAGTTCATCAAAAAAAAGAGCAATGCACAGTTTACGATAGCAAACATCCCTTGCCTCTGAACAAACCAATAACGTTCCTGTCCCGGCGCATTGATATGCGTCGCACTGCCGATGACGATCAAACTGATGAGAATGATTGCCGCCACCGCACCAATCAAAGTAAAATCCATTCTGCGTAACATTCTATTATTCATAATTTCCTAACTCGAAGCCTCCCACAATGTCTTAAAACGCAACAGCAATGAATACCTGACATAAAGTAAAATGGTCTTTTACGCTGCCGTTTGCATCCATACATCCAAACAACACATCTCACTTATTAAATGAAACGCAAATGGCAAAAAAGCATCGTAAAAGACCATCTCATTATTTAGGGTTTTTCGAGCTGTGTTTCATCCGCTGAACAGGGATATTCGCAACCAAAGCCACTGACGTTTCATCATTTGCCAGTGTAATTTCCATGTCCTGCTTATTTATTTCCATGTAATTTGAAATCACTTTGATGATATCGTCCTTCAACATTTTCATGACTTCCGGCGATATATTTGCCCGGTCATGGATCAAAACCACTTTAAGTCGATCTCGAGCAACCTCTTTCGAGGATTTATCTGATTTTCCAAATATTTTCATAATAGCATCCAACATATGATTGCCTCCTTACCAGCCAAAAACGCGTTTCAACCTAACAAAGAAACCTTCTTCGGAGAATTCCAGAAATGGAATATTTTCACCGCAGATACGGCCAACAATATTGCTATATGCTTTGCCAGCCAACGAATCCTTGTTGCTAATCACGGGTTCACCCCGGTTCGTCGAAGTAACTACTAGCTCATCATCAGGAACCTGACCAATGCATTCAATCGAAAGAATCTCATCGATGTCATCCATATCAAGCATATCTCCCTGACGGACCATCTGCGGACGAATTCGATTGACAACTAATTTTATATTTTCTTTATCGGCGCGTCCAAGCTCTCCAATAATCTTATCAGCATCGCGAACTGCCGAAATTTCTGGCATAGTAACGACAATTGCACAATCAGCTGCAGCAATCGCTGTTTTGAAGCCTTGTTCTATTCCCGCCGGGCAATCAATCAATATGTAGTCAAAGTCGGCGCGCATCTCATCACAGAGCTTAACCAGCTGTTCTGGATTAAGTGCCATCTTATCTTTTACCTGTGAGGTAGGCAGTAAATACAATGTATCATGTTTCTTATGACGCACCAATGCTTTTTTATAAGGAACTCGCCCTTCCGTTACATCAATCAAGTCATACATGATACGATTTTCAAGTCCTAGCAATAAGTCTAAATTGCGCAGCCCCGTATCCGTATCGATAAGAACCACTTTTTTACCGCGCATTGCCAAGCCCACGCCCAAATTAGCAGTAGTCGTAGTCTTGCCGACTCCACCTTTACCGGACGTAATTACAATAATTTCACTCATTTGCCTGCCTCCTCATTTCGCTGTGCCGGTTCAATAACAATCTGCCCGTTTTTCACAAGAGCTTTTTCAACATTCTCTGATTTTTCAATATGATCTGGTGCTCGAGCAATGAGCTCAGCGATGCGAACCTGCATCGCCATCATATGATCAGCAATAACAAATGCTTCCATATCACCAAAAGCCCCAGCATGAACGATGCCACGGCAAGTTCCTCGCACATCGATATTACCACCAGCAATGACTGTTGCACCCGGATTCACATTCCCATAAATCACTACAGAGCCATTGCATATAACTTCATCACCGCCGCGTACGGTTCGCTCAATAATTGTAGTTTCGCGGATCCCCGGGATTTCTTCATTATCCGTGTGTTCCGCTTTCACCGTTTTTTCGTTATTTCCAGCAGAACTGAGATCAACAGCTTTTAAGGACAGCCCATATCGCTCCAACAATGACCCTAGTTTCCCCATCTGATCCTGTGTGAGCCGATCCTCAGCAATTCGTATAACAGTCCCCTGACAAAAGAAATTAAAGGCTGACTCCAATTTATCTTTCAGCTGTTTTTCTATAATCGAAAAATCAGTCTGATCGCTTAAAACCAGCTGCAGCCCATAACGACTGCCCTTAAACATCACGTCTTCGCTCATTTTTACTCCCACTTTGCTGTTTGTCAGAAAATCGACAATTTATATCAATATTCTTTTTTACTTCGCTTTTATAGCGCAGATTCCTGCCTATAAGAAAAAAATGGCTTTTATTGCACTGGCGGGGCTTGCGCGGAATCCGCCTTAGCCGCATTTTCAGCTGCATTGGCCGCAGCTTCTTTTGCCGCTTTTTCATCAGCAGCCACCTGCTCTGGATCTGGGATATCAAATGCAGCCTCCAATATTTTTTTACCGATTGGAACTGCCGATTGTGCACCATAGCCACCATTTTCAACTAAAACAGCAACTACGATATTCGGATCAGAAAACGGGCCATACGCGACAAACCAGCCATGATCTTTTCCGTGCGGGTTTTCTGCTGTCCCTGTTTTTCCGGCCAAATCGACAGGGAAATCTTTAAACATAGAGGCCGCTGTACCAAATGTTGTAACATCATGCAGTCCATCTTGAATCAACGTAATGAACTGTGGCGAAATATCGAGTTTTTTTACAACCTCTGGTTGAAAGTCTTCTATCAGCTTTCCATCTGGCGCCACAATTTTCTGCACGAGATATGGACGATAGCGAATGCCCCCGCTAGCAATTTCTCCCATAACAGCCGCCATCTGAAGCGGTGTTGCAAGGTTAAAGCCCTGACCAATAGCCGCATCGAAGGTTTCTGACAAATACCAGTCATCATTATAGACTTTGCGCTTATAAGCACGATTCGCAACTAGTCCCTCGGCCTCGTAAGGAAGATTTATCCCTGTTTTTGCTCCCAGCCCAAACATACGGGCATAGCTTTCGAGCTTGTCGATGCCTACACGATTTCCCATTTCATAAAAGTACACATTGTCTGAATGAGCCAGAGCTTGGCAGAAATTGATCCACCCCAAGGCCTCCCCATCTGCATTGACTTTAGGAATGAGCCAATGCCTGCCGGTATCGAGAATCTTTTCTTCTGGCGTTACCTTGCCTTCTTGTAAAGCTGCCGATCCCGTTACGATTTTAAAGGTAGAGCCCGGTGGGTATTCTCCTGTAATTGCTTTATTATCCATAGGAAAATTAGGATTGTCGTTGATTGCCTTCCAATCCTTCGTCGATATCCCATGCGCAAACAAATTGGGATCAAACGCCGGCCGGCTCACCATTGCCAAAACCGCACCGGTTTTAGGGTTCATTACTACAGCAGCCGCTGCCTTGGCATTGATTTTAGCAAGCTGCTCATCTATTGCGCGTTCAGCCGCTTTTTGAATTTTTTCATCAATGGTCAACACCAAATTATTTCCAGGAATAGGCTCTTTTTTGCCCAAGATTTGCACTGGTTTGCCCGCAGCATCAACTTCAACCTGCTCACCGCCGTTCACACCGCGAAGCTGCGCATCATAAACCTTTTCCAGCCCAAATTTCCCAATGATGTCGCCGGACTTATAGCCCTCATCTTTGCGTTTTTCTAACTCATCATCACTGATTTCACTTACATACCCAAAGACATGTGCCGCCATTTCCTTATTTATATAATTGCGGATTGGTTGCACTTCAATTACAACTCCTGGATATGCATCTTTTTGTTCCTCGATTATGGTCAATATTTCCGGACCAACATCGTTTTTGATCCGAATTGGATCAAAGCCACTATGCTGTGCTATTTTGGTTTCAATGCTTTCCTTGTCGACAGAAAGCAACGATGCCAAGCGCGTTACAACATCATCAGAAATCGGCGCCGTAAGCGGCAAAAGCGATACTGTAAAGCCCGGCCGATTCGTCACCAATAAATTGCCGTTACGGTCATAAAAAGTCCCACGTGGTGCCATAGAAGGGATCAAGCGGATGCGATTTCCATCAGCTAATCCGGCATAATATTCACCTTCATATACTTGCAGAAAACCCAGTCTGGCAATCAATATAAAAATAACCATTATCATTGAAATAGATATCGCCTTGAGGCGTCCATTAAAATCCTTTGTGACCAACAGTATCCCTCTTCCACAATTTTAAGAATTAAGGCACCCTCTATAACATAAGGTGCCTTAGTTCATGCAAACAAATTATTTTTCTTTCATTTTATCACAAAGCCAGCATACAAAAAGATGAACTGGAAACGCTGCGACGCTATTATAAATGATCGTCGGCAGAAAAACCATTTGTAGATGCTGCAAAAAGTTAAAACGATATCCTAATAATAGCATAAGAATCGCTAAAATAAAATAGTTTAAAAATGTTGCAACAATCGCCGACATTATCGGCAAAAAGAATTTTTCTTTGAAGACTCGCTGTGACGCCAAACCGAACACATAACCAATTAGCATTTTACTGAGTGTATTCGTTCCCAAAAAAGTTCCCGATGCCAAATCCTGCAGCAAGCCAGCCATAAATCCTAAAAGCCCGCCCAGGCGCTGTCCCTTCAATAAGCCAAAGGAAACGGTCACTAAAAGCAGCACGTCTGCGCCGATACCATAAAAATTAACTAATGGTAAAAATGCAGTCTGTAAAATATAACTACAAGCGAGCACAACTCCCCAAATCAAACACAACTTCATTTAGCAGCACCTGCCGCTGGTTTGGCATTTGGCTGCGTTATCGGCAATGGCAAAGCCTCCCGTGAATTGACAATGACCGCCACTTCTTCAATCCTCTGAAAATCAACGGCTGGTTTCAATAAGGCATATTTCAAAAGTCCGCCTTCATCGTTTTCAATGCGCTGCACCTTGCCAACAGCAATTCCCTTTGGATAAATTCCGCCAAAACCCGAAGTGACGATCTGATCACCTTCCACGACATCTGCGTCTTTAGGTATGTTTACCATTCTTGCCAAAGCTTTATCCCCTGGATTTCCTTCAACAATGCCCGCGACTCTAGACTCTGGGCGTTGCACAATCGTTCCAACAGCTGAACGCGGATCTAAAAGCAACTGTACTTTTGCATAAGAACCATAAGATTCCACAACATTTCCTACAAGCCCCTGCGGCGTAATAACTGCCATATCCTTTTTGACGCCATCATCCGTACCACGATTGATAATGATCATATCCGTCCAAGTAGCTGAATCCCTCGAAACGACTTCTGCCGTAACAAGGTCGAACTGTTTAGCTGACTCTTTATAACCGAGCAATGCACGTAAACGCTCATTTTCAGAGGCAAGTTCATTCGATTGCAAATTCAAATCCCGAAGTTGTTCCACTTCGGATTTGAGCATTTGGTTCTGTTTGTATACGGTAACAACTTCCCAAATCCCTGCAGTTGCGTAATGAATTTCATTGCCAATCTTGGCGACGACATTTTGCACCGGTGCCAAAAATGTAATCGCCACACGTTCGCCTAAAGGCGCAGTGAACCTACCTCTAGCAGCGAAAAATATGATACAGAACACGCTAAAAATGACAAATATGATAATCCATATTTTTTTATTAGAATCCGTATTTCGCCTTACTCTGCTCATTATTGTCTCAACTTCTTAGTGGTCATCACTACTCTTTTCAAAAGTTCGATATTCTCCAAAGACTTCCCTGTTCCTTCACCAACACAAGAAAGGGCATCTTCCGAGACCAAAACAGGCATTCCCGTTTCACGGCTCAAAAGCTTGTCTAAATTATTGAGCAAAGCTCCCCCGCCGGTCATCATGATACCATGGTCCATAACATCCGCAGCCAATTCTGGCGGTGTTTTTTCTAAAGTGCTTTTTACTGCATCGACAATCTTTTGCACAGGTTCACTCAAAGCTTCTCTGACTTCACTGGCTTTTATTGTCAATGTCTTTGGCAGACCACTTACCAAGTCACGTCCACGGATATCCATACTTCCATCCGCGCCTGAAATCAAAGCCGAACCAATTTTTATTTTAATTTCTTCTGCTGTGCGTTCACCAATCAAAAGATTATACATGCGTTTTATATACTGTACAATTGACGTATCCATTTCATCGCCGCCAATTCGAATTGAACGACTCGTTACAATGCCGCCAAGTGAAATAACCGCAATTTCCGTTGTACCGCCACCAATATCAACTACCATGTTGCCGGTAGCTTCTTCTACTGGAAGGCCTGCACCGATTGCCGCTGCCATAGGTTCTTCGATAAGATATGCTTCTCTAGCACCAGCTTGCTGGGCTGCATCAATGACTGCGCGCTTTTCAACTTCAGTAACACCTGAAGGCACCCCAACGACGACACGGGGACGAACAAACGATTTGGTATTCATTGCTTTACGAATAAAGTACTTGAGCATAGCCTGTGTTACATCGAAATCCGCAATGACACCGTCTTTCATTGGGCGAACGGCAATAATATTTCCAGGAGTACGGCCGATCATGCGTTTTGCATCTGCCCCTACTGCCAAAACCTCGCCATTTTCACGTTTAATTGCTACAACAGAAGGTTCTCTAAGGACAATACCCTTCCCCTTTACATGCACCAATGTATTTGCAGTACCAAGATCGATACCCATATCATGCGATAAACCACCAAAAAGATTCCACATTTTACAAAAAAACTCCCTTCAATATAGACCAATCAAACAGATTTTATTTTACCATACCTTTTTCTTTTAAGCTAATATATTTCTTATCTCCAATAATGACATGGTCGAGTACAGGAATATCCATGACGGACCCAGCCTGTACAAGGCGATGTGTAACGCTGATATCCTCTTTGCTAGGTTCAGGATCACCGCTTGGGTGATTATGAATCAAAATCATCGCTGCCGCATTATTCTCGATAGCCGCTTGAAAAACTTCTCTCGGATGCACGATAGAAGCATTCAAGCTTCCTACCGATATGCACTTAAGAGCAAGTACCTGATTTTTCATATTA
>CBDTTM010000032.1:0-18514 GCA_965363355.1 uncultured Selenomonadaceae bacterium
AAGAATAATAGATGAAACTATAACAATATTTATTCAATTGACTGGGCACAAGCCATAAAAATTTGTCGTTGCTGTCAATTGGCGAAGAATATAGAGGAGGCAATCTAATGATAGAAAAACTAGCGTCATGCAGGCTTTGTCCGAGAGCGTGCGGCATCAATCGCTTGGCGGGGGAGATCGGAAACTGCGGTGCCGGAGCTCGGCCTAAAGTGGCCCTTGCTTGTCTGCATCCATGGGAAGAACCCTGCCTGACCGGCAAAAATGGTGCAGGAACAGTGTTCTTCTCTTATTGTAATTTGCATTGCATATTTTGTCAAAATAAGGAAATTAGTCAGCTTGGCGAAGGCAAGGAAATCACCGTGAAGCGTTTGGCAGAAATTTTTATAGAGCAGCAGATGCGCGGAGCAGCCTCTTTGGACCTAGTCACTCCGACACATTTTGTGCCGCAGATTATTGAAGCATTGAAAATTGCTAAAAAAAACGGAATGCATCTCCCGGTTGTCTACAATTCAAATGCTTATGAAAATGTTGAGACTATAGAAATGCTGAGGGGCTGGGTCGATGTTTTTTTACCGGATCTAAAATATGCAGAAGAGGAAAGTGCTTGTCGCTATTCTGCCGCCGCGGGCTATTTCCCGGCTGCTACTGCAGCTATCGGAAAGATGGTTGAGCTAGTGGGAAGGCCGGTCTTTGAAAATGACATAATGAAACGAGGCGTTATCATTCGGCATTTGATTTTGCCGGGGAGGATCAAGGAAAGTATGCAGATTGTAAAATGGATTTGGGAAAACTTTGGGAACTCTGTTTATGTAAGTTTGATGAACCAATTTACACCGATGCATCGCGTCGCAGAATATCCAGAAATCAATCGGCGTTTAACAACCTATGAATATGATAAGGTCATCAATTATGCTTGGGATCTTGGGCTGCGTTCCTGCTTTATTCAAGAAGGAAGAACGGCTTCAGAAAAATTTGTGCCGCATTTTGACGGCAAAGGCGTCTGAATGCGGCACAAATTCAATATATATGAAGTTAAACGCTATATGTCTCAAGCTGCATGACAGCTTGGCGTACGGTGTCTTCGGTTACCGGGTAGGGCCAGATGTTTTGGACGTCTGGCATCGATGCCGCTGTTTTGATGAGTGTGTCGATTTCGGCGTTTGTCGTTACGTCGAGATCTTTTAATGAAGTCGGGAGGCCGATGCTCTTGGCGAATTCGTAAACGCGGGCAAGGGCATCTTTTTGTTGATCGAGCATCAGTAATACGAGCACGCCGTAAGCGACGATTTCCCCATGCAAATGCGTTTCTGGATGCTTTGCTAAAGCGACAAAGCCAAAATAGATAGCATGTGCCAGTCCGGTATTGTAGTCTTGTTTGGTTAAAAGCAAGGAAACAAGCCCCGTGCTGATGATGATCGCGAGTACGGTTTGTTCAAACGCATGCGACACTTTCTGCATTTTGCAATCAGCCATGGCCTGCGTGCCATATTTTAGGAGCGGATCTGCACACAACGGGCTTATGCTGATTCCTAGAACATCGTTGTGATCGAGTTCCAAGGATCGCGTTGAAATCGTAGCTTCATAGTGTTTGGCTAAGGTGTCGCCAATTCCGGCCCAAAGATAGAGGACAGGTGCTTCGGCAATTACTTTTGTAGAAATGAAGATGTGCTCGGCGGAAATTTTAGAAAAATGGACGCCCTTGAAGCTTCCATCTACAGCGTAAGTCACGGAAATCGCTGTGGCAGCTGCGCAGGTACTGGCAATTGTCGGAATGGTAATCAATTTCTTTTTGAGTTCGTGAGCGACGATTTTACAAGTGTCGAGAGCACGTCCGCCACCGATTCCAAAGATCATATCGGCTTTTTTGATGTCGGTATTTTCTTGGAGCTTGGCAGCGTTTTCTTCGGTGCAGTCACCGCCATACCATAGTGTGGCAAGAACTTCGATTCCTGCAAGGCGCAGATTATCTGTAAGTTCATCTTGGACTTTGCTTAGCGCTGTCTTGCCGCCGATCAATACGGCGGTTTTGCCGTAAGCGCAGCAGATTTCAGGAATTTTATCATAGGCATTTGGACCAATGGTATAGTTTGGTAAAAAAACATGGTAACTCAATGGACAGGCCTCCTAAATATGTAATGATAATAGTGTAACATTCACTTCTTGCATTTACAAGTTTACAAATAATATTTAAAATATATTTGACAAATTCTGAAACGTGATAGTATAATTATACATTATAATACAGCGCGCCGAAAGGCGATTCGTTCAATGGCGAACAAACAGAAATTTCTAGAGATTATAAATCTCTTGGGGCTCCGGAATCTCTCTGGAGCTTTTTGTTTTCGGTAAATCAAAGGGAAGGGGATGTGTATAAATATGAAAAATATTAGACGATATGGATTACTGTGGGGGTTGTTGGTGTTAGCTGCCGTGCTCTTGCTTCCAACACCAGCAACTTTGACGACAGCTGGGCATCGCATGCTGGGGATTTTGGTTTTTTCTGTGGTGATTTGGATGACGGAGGCGGTTTCTTATCCGGTGAGTGCAGCGATCATCATGACGTTAATGGCATTTTTGCTGGGCACAGCCCCAAGTGTAGCTGATCCATCCAAGGTTTTGGGGACGGATGGAGCTTTGCAGCTTGCCTTAGCGGGCTTTGGCAGCACCTCTTTGGCATTGGTCGGAGCGGCTCTGTTTATTGCGGCGGCGATGATGAAGACTGGGCTTGATAAACGCATTGCCTTATTTGTTCTGTCGAAAATCGGAGCGAGAACGAATCGCGTATTGGCCGGCGTCATTATTGTAGGTTTCATTTTGAGCTTTTTTGTTCCGAGTACGACAGCACGTGTATCTTGTATGGTCCCGATTGTCCTTGGCATCATTTCGGCTTTTGGTGTTCCCAAAACCAGCCGTTTTGCTGCGGTCATGATGATTGCAGTAGCGCAGGCCGATAGCATTTGGAACGTTGGCATCAAGACTGCGGCGGCACAAAATATGATTGCAATCGGATTCATTGAAAAACAGCTGGGGCATTATATCAGCTGGCTCGACTGGTTTATTGCCGCGGCACCGTTTGCGGCGATGATGTCTGTAGCCTTGTATTTTGTTTTACTGAAACTTATACCGCCGGAGATGGATGAGATTGCTGGTGGCCGCGAAACTGTAGCCAAATCTTTGGCGGCATTAGGGCCGATGAAGAGCAGTGAAAAAAAGTTGATGGTCATTTCAATCATCTTGCTTTGCTTTTGGTCGACTGAAAAAATTCTGCATACTTTTGATACTTCATCGACTACTTTAGCGGCAATTATGGTAATGCTTTTGCCGGGAATCGGTATCATGGATTGGAAAGAAGCGCAAAGCCGTATAGGCTGGGGTACTCTTGTATTGTTTGGCGTCGGCATCAGTTTGGGCTCGGCGATTCTTTCGACGAAGGCAGCTGCCTGGATTGCTGGCTGCATTGTCGAGGTTTTCGGCCTTTATAGTATGACAGCCTTTGGTATCATCGCTGTTTTGGCAGCGTTTTTGATTGTGATCCATTTGGGCTTTGCCAGTGCGACGGCATTGTCAGCGGCGATGATTCCTATCATCATATCCGTGCTTGAAGGAGCGGCGCAGCATTCATCGCTCAATGTAATTGGGATGACGATGATTTTACAGTATGTCATATGTTTTGGTTTCATTTTGCCGGTCAATGCACCGCAAAACATGGTAGCGTTCGGCACGGAGACCTTTGCGGCCAAGGATTTTATCAAGACGGGGATTCCCTTGACGATCATCGCTTATTTGTTGATTTTGCTGATGGCATCTACGTATTGGAAATGGATTGGCATCGTTTTATAATATAATAAAATATGAATGATTCCATTAAGGGCAATGACTTTTTGGGAGGGATTCTATGAAAAAGAGCGGGTAGTCCTCAGCAAGTTGCAATCGCAGGGGGGCCTGCTTTTTTTATGGATTACTTTCAGTGGTTTTGATGGTATTAGTTAAGTTGAGATTACAAAATAATGACTGTGACGCTTACTGTAGAGATGATTGCTCATTGGTATAGATGGCCTTGATTGTGGTTTTAGTAAATGACGAAGAAAAAGCGTAGCTGTAAAGATGTTGCTACGCTTATTTCTATAAATTTATTTTGGGCTTTAAAATTCCCGGGATATTCAGTTTGGGTTCTTTATCAGCTTTTGAATTTATTAGTCGATTCTTGCAAACTTTGGGCCATTTTTGCGAGGAATTGGCTGGAGGACGCGATTTCTTCCATAGACGCGGCCTGTTCTTCGGTAGCGGCTGAAACGTTTTGGATTTCTCCGGTAGTGCGCTGGGCAGAGGTGTCAATTCGCTGAATGGCTTGAACGGCTTGCTGACTGTTGGTGGCGAGACTTTCGACAACAGTAGAGGTATCACTGATTTGCTTCACTAAAGCGGTGATCATATCGATGATTTTTTTGAAGCTTTCGCCAGCTTCGCTGACAATCGTCGTGCCTGCATTTACTTCGGTTTTTCCTAATTGCATAGCTTGGACGGCGGTTGTAGTTTCTTTTTGTATTTCGGTGATGAGGTCAGCGATTTGCTGGGCAGAATATTGGGATTGCTCAGCTAGTTTTCGAACTTCTTCCGCTACAACGGCAAAGCCTCGTCCGTGTTCGCCGGCTCTTGCGGCTTCTATAGCAGCATTTAAAGCTAATAGGTTTGTTTGACTGGCGATTCCGGCGATTGTGTCGACAATCTGGCCGATTTCTTGAGAACGGTTACCAAGACGAGCAACCAGTGAGGCGGATTCCTCGACCGTGGTTTCGATGTCAGACATTTTTTGCACAGCATTTTGTACAGCAAGGCCACCGTCGTAAGCTGTTTTTGATGCTTGTTGTGAGTTCTCGGAAATTGCTTTGGTAGTTTCTGCTGCGGAATAAATACTTTGTGACATTTGTTTGACAATAGAAGTTGCTTCACTGATTGCAGAATATTGGTTGTTCGTTTCTTGTGCTACTTCACTGATAGAAGCGGCGACATGGCTGGCGGCCGTGGCAGATTGTTCAGAACTGGCTGTGAGCTGTTCTGAGGCTGCGGCCAATTGTTGTGAATTTTCGTGGATTTGATGGACCAATGTTTTTAGATTGGCGGCCATTTTGTTTAAAGCATTGCCGAGCGAGCCGATTTCATCATTGGATTCGATATTGACCTGCTGGTTTAGGTTTCCTTGGGCAATCTCGCTCGTGGTTTTTTCCATTTTAGTTATTGGGTCGGAAAATTTCTTTGCGAAGAAGAAGGCGCAGAAAACCACGATGATGAGAGCGATGAATATGAATATAGAGATGATTTGCAACAGGGTATGGGTTTGGTTTGTTATGACGCTGTAGGGAAGTTCCATGCAAATGAGCCAACCTGTGCGATCATCGTATGTATAGGCGATGAGCTTTTCTTCTCCATCACTGCCTTTAGTAGTGGCGATGCCATCTTTCTTTTCGGCAAGTCCTTGTTGGACGAAGGGAAGGCTGCTCATATCGCTGCGCTCTTTTACTATATTAGGGTCTGGATGGGCAAGAACCTTTCCTTCATTGTCGATTACGTAGGCTAGTTTTCCATCTGTGGACAATGCACTGACAAAATCACTGATTTTTGTCAAAGTAATCGATCCTTGCATGATTCCGACGATGGCATTGCTGTTTATGTCATGGATAGGCGTTGCCAAATTGATAACGAATCGGTTTGAATTTTTACTGAAGGTTACATTGGAAATGACTTCATCTTTTCCTTGTAGGGCCTGTTGATAAAAAGGCCGATCCCATATGTTGGCCACGGGGATATCATCGCCGCGAATAACTTGATTTCCTTTTGCATCATCAAGTGAAAAGGAGTTTTCAGGGTATACTTTCTGTACTTCCAAAAGTTGTCTTTTTGATTGTGCCAAATCAAAACTTTTAATAGCGGGGTTCGCACCGATTGCTTTTAAGGCAATAAATGATTTGTCAATATAACCATTGATTTGAAGATGCACTTCGGTTGCATATTCTTGGCACTGACTAATGGCATTTTTTTCGAGCTCGGAACTTAGGTATTTTATGGAGATGGTGGAGATCGTGATAAGCGGAACGACACTTATCAACAGCATGATGAGTAGAAGCTTTTTCTTGATGTTCATATGACGATATTCCTCCTTGAAGTAAGGAAATGTTCTACTAGGTGTAAAATATTTCCTGTTTTAAATATGTATTTAAAATAAAAGTGCAAGTTTCGTGCCAGGCGACAATTACTGGAAAATCAGGCCTGGAAGATCAAAAAAACTGTGTATTATGCAAAAATGTTGCATCTTGCACAGTTTGAGATTCATGTTAAAATGAAGAAAGACACGCTTAGAGGGAGGCCTTTTTTTGGAAACACAAGTTTTGTTTGTTGCACCATTTAAAGATTTGGCAGATCTGGCACAAGAGGTTGTGAAAGAAAGGTTTGGGAAAGAACAAGGGCTGATTCAAATTGTAAAAGGAGATTTGCAAGAATCGATAGCATCTGTCAGGCAAGCAGTGGAAGATGGCGTAGAAGTAATTGTCAGCCGCGGTGGTACGGCGAATTTGATTGAAAAAAATGTAAATATACCATTGGTCAGGATCCAGGTTACAGTGACGGATGTGTTACGGGCTCTTGTGAGGCGCGGCGAATATCCGAAACAGATTGGCATTGCTGGTTTTGAAAGCGTTATATATGGCTGCGATGAATTGGGGAAGCTTTTGGGCATTCGTTTTTATGAGATCGCTTTAAAAGATGAATCCGAAGCATTGACCAAAATTTCTGAGGCCCTTGATCATGGTGTTGATTTGGTTGTCGGTGATGCGATCTCAACTAAAATTGCGGCGCGTCTTGGAGCGCATGGGGAACTTATTCATTCGGGCAAAGAGTCTGTCTACAAGGCATTGCATGAGGCATTGATGATTGCTAAGATTCGAAGAGAGGAACAACGCAAGTCGGAAATCTTACAGGCGATAATCAATCACTCTGAGGAAGGCATTATTGCAACGGATCGAGATGGATGTGTCAATATGTTCAATCCGGTTGCCGAAAAATTGTTTGGCTGTTCACAAAATGCAGCGATGGGGCAAGCTTTGACTGAATTTTTGCCGGGATTTAATGCAGAAAACTTGTCGGAAGATGGAGATGATCTGCAGAAAATCGGGGATAAGACGATTGCTATTCAAGGAGTCAAAGTAGAAGTTAAAGCTCAAAATGTCGGAAGAATCTATACTTTGCAAAATATCACAACAGTACAGCGACTGGAACAAAACATTCGTAGAAAGCTGTCAGCAAAAGGCTTGGTAGCAAAACATCACATGGATGATATTATTGGAGAATCGGACGCTTGCATTGCAATGAAACGAAAAGCTGAAAAGTATGCACTTACGCAGTCGACTATATTGATTACGGGTGAATCCGGTACGGGTAAAGAACTTTTAGTGCAAAGCATACATAATATGAGTATGCGTGCAAACGGCCCGTTCGTTGCGATCAACTGCGCTGCTTTGCCGGAAAACTTGCTGGAAAGTGAATTGTTTGGTTATGCAGATGGTGCATTTACTGGTGCGAGAAAAGGCGGAAGACAAGGCTTGTTTGAACTGGCACATGGTGGGACCCTCTTCATGGATGAGGTTGGGGAAATGCCGATTGCTTTACAGTCACGTATTTTGCGTGTTTTACAAGAACGTGTTGTCATGCACCTTGGCGGTGATTCAGTTATTCCGGTTGATGTGCGCATCCTTGCAGCGACCAATCAAAATTTGGCGCATATGGTCGATGAGGGGAAATTTCGCCAAGATCTTTATTATCGATTGAATATTTTGCGCTTGCATATGCCGACGTTGGTACAAAGGGCAGAAGATATTCCGCTGCTGGCAAGCCAGATGATGAAAAATATGCAAAATATAAATCCAAAGATTGGATCTATATCCTCTGAGGCTAGGGATTATTTAAAAAATTGTAACTGGCCAGGGAATATACGCCAACTGGCCAATACGATGGAACGCGTCATGCTGCTAAGCGCTGGACCGGTCATCACGCGGCAAGATGTGATAGAAGCTTATGATGAAGATGATGTACCGGGATCTTTGCAATCAAGTGGTGCGGCGACTGACCGATTGGCAGTGATAGAAGAGCAGACATTGCAGCGAGTCTTGGAAGAAGAAAACTTCAATTACAGCCGTGCGGCAAAACGCTTGGGCATACATAGGACAACACTTTGGCGAAAATTGAATAAGTAAAGGCATAGTGTTGCAGATTTCACAAAAACATGTTGCTTTGTGCAACATGTTTTCTTTTGTTTGTAGAGAAAATACAGAAAATATACGGATTTCAATATTGGCACGCGATTTGCAATACATGTAAGCGTACAACAAAAGAGAAGGTGATGAGATGGTAAGGCTGGCAGTGATAGCTGATGATCTGACAGGTGCAAATGATACGGCAGTGCAGTTTGCCAAACGAAATATCAGTGCTTGCGTGCAGATAAATTTTGATGAAGAAAAAATATTGCAGGAAAAATCCGATGTAATTGTCGTTGATACAGATAGTCGGGATGATTCTGCGACAGATGCCTATCAAAAAGTAAAGAGAGTTTCTAGCATATTTAAAAACAGCGGGGCCAAGCAAGTTTATAAAAAAGTCGATTCTACTTTGCGTGGTAATCTGGGAGCAGAAATTGCTGCCGCGGCTGAAGTTTTTTGCCCGGATATCGTCGTCATTGCGCCGGCATTTCCCAATAATCAACGAACGACAGTTGGCGGCTATCATTTTTTAAATGGCGTGCCGATTGAATTGACCGAAATTGCGCATGCACCTAAGACACCAGTGCATGAATCGCAAATCATAAAGCTTCTGCAAACACAGACGGAACATAAAATAGCAGAGATTCCCTTAGCTGTGATTTGCCGCGGTAGGGCAGCTATTGCTGATGCGGTAAGGAATAAAGTCAATGCGGGTGAATTTTGGTTGGTTTTTGATGTTGCCAAAGAGACTCATTTTGATGAGATCATACAAGCTGTGAAAAGCTATAAAAAGGTTTTGTGGGTAGGTTCGGCTGGGCTTGCTGACCATTTACCTGCTTTCTGGGAATGGTCGACTCAGCAAAAAACGATTCCGGCCTTATTCGATGGACCAGCTTTTATTGTCGCTGGCAGTGTCAGTCACATAACCCAAGGCCAGATAAAAGAACTTTTGAGCAATACACAAACTGCTTTAATAAAGCTTGATATAGAAAAGTTTTTAAACGATGGAGATCAAGAACTTTTGCGCTGTGTAAGGGAAGCAACTGCTTGTGTTTTAGAGAAAAGAGATGTTCTGCTGGCGAGTGCTCTTACAGACGAGGATGTAGAAGCCGCTGTAAAAGCAGGTAAAAAGAAAGGTCTCGATGACAAAGAAGTCAGTGAACTCACTGCCCGGGCTATGGCGGCGGTTACTGAAAAAATCGAGCTGACTAAGGTTGCTGGTCTGGTTCTTACGGGCGGGGATACTGCGGTACATGTCTGTCGAGCCTTACGAGCAGATAGTATTGAAGTGTTGGATGAAGTCGCAGTAGGGATACCTTTAGGCCGGCTCAATGGCGGAAGCTGCGATGGAATAAATGTAGTTACAAAAGCTGGAGCTTTTGGTGATAAAGAATCTTTTTTGCAGGCGGTCAGAGCAATAAAAAATCTGACTGGCAGTAAAGCGGAATATAGGAGGACGGTATGATGAAACCGATATTAGGAATTACGATGGGCGATGCGGCAGGTGTTGGGCCAGAAGTCATTGTAAAAGCGTTGGCCGACGAAAAACTCTATGAATCATCACGCCCGGTTGTCTTTGGGGATAAAAAGATCATGGAAAGAGCTGTAAAGATTGTTGGGAGCACGCTTGTATGCCGCAGCATAGAAAGTCCGGAAGATGGCGGCAGACAGTATGGCACAATCGATATCGTTGACCTTGATAATTTGCCGGCAGATCTTCCCTTTGCCAAGCTCGATGCCAGAGCAGGGAAAGCGGCTTATGAATATATAGAAGCTGCGGTAAAGTATGCGATGAAGCAGCAAGTCCATGCGATTGTCACGGCACCACTCAACAAAGAAGCACTGCATATGGGTGGATGTCCATATCCTGGACATACAGAAATTCTCGGAGCTCTGATGGGGCAAAAAGATTATTCGATGATGCTTGTCAGCGAACCTTTGAAGGTCATCCATGTCAGTACGCACGTTTCTTTACGAGATGCTTGTGATCTAGTGAAAAAAGAACGCGTTTTAAAAGTCATCGAGCTTGCTGATGAAACCGTGAAGCTCATGGGAATAAAGAAGCCGCATATCGCAGTAGCCGGGCTTAACCCTCATTCTGGGGAGCATGGCATGTTTGGAACCGAAGATGACGAAGAAATTCTTCCAGCGGTCAATATGGCGGTAGAAAAAGGTATCGATGTGCAGGGCCCTATTCCGCCAGATAGTGTTTTTCACCGGGCAGCAATCAAACGCGAGTTTGATATCGTCGTTGTCATGTACCACGATCAAGGCCATATTCCGCTTAAAGTTCTTGGCTTTGAAACCGGTGTAAATGTTACCGTCGGGCTGCCCTGCATACGAACTTCGGTTGATCACGGAACTGCTTTTCCTGTCGCTGGACAGGGGATTGCCGATAGCCGCAGCATGACGGAAGCATTGAATTTGGGTGCACAGATGGCAAATGTAAAATTTGCTGAGCTTTTAAAATAAATAGTAAATACATTAAAGAAAAAGAGGCGTTTTATTATGTTTAAACCACAAGGGATTATCACACCAGTACTAACTACACTGACAGCAGAAGAAAAATTCGATGCTGCTGCATATAAGAAATTCATTGACCATTTAATTAAGGCCGGCGTAAGCGGTATTTTCCCATTGGGAACGAACGGTGAATTCTATGCGTTTTCTCAGGCTGAAAAACTCGAAGTCATTAAAGCGGCTGTCGAAGCTGTTGGTGGAAGGGTTCCAGTCTATGCTGGCACAGGCTGCGTGACGACCAAAGAAACCATAGAGCTTTCCAAGGCAGTACAGGCGATGGGTGGCGTGGATTGTTTGTCAGTGATTTCGCCATACTTTGTAAGTGTATCGCAAGATGATATTTATCGCCATTACAGTGCAGTGGCAGAAGCTGTAGATATGCCGATTCTTCTATATAATATTCCAGGACGTACCGGCAATAATATCGATTACAAAACCGTGAAGAAATTGGCAAAATATGAAAATATCATTGGGATAAAAGACAGTAGCGGCAACTTTGATAATACGCTTAAATACATCGAAAACACAGAAGAACGTCTGAGTGTCTTAGCTGGCAGTGATTCACTTATTCTTTGGACGCTTATGGCCGGCGGAACAGGTGCGATTTCTGGCTGCTCGAATGTCTTCCCTGAACTGATGGTCAGCATTTATAAACTTTGGTCTGAAGGTAAACTGGCGGAAGCTAATGAAGCACAAAAGAAAATTCGTCCGTTCCGCAATGTAATGCAGATGGGAAATCCAAATTCAGTTGTAAAACGTGCGGCACAGCTCCTCGGCTATGAAGTAGGTCCAGCTCGTGAACCGTCGAATTGTGCAAATCCGGCAATCGACGAAGCCTTAAAAGAAGTATTCAAACTATACAAATAAGTTGAACCAAAACAAAAAAATGGGAGCGACGAAAAATGAAAAAAGTAGTTATATCACATCGTTTACATGAAGATGGCATGGCTGTTTTGGCAAAGGCAAAAGCAGAGGTCGCGATTACAAATAATGGTGACCCTAAGGCGATGCTGCCGGAACTTTTGGATGCGGAAGGATTGATTATCCGCATTGGTTCAATCGATAGAGAAACTATGCTTCAGGCTAAAAACCTTAAAGTAATTGGGCGCCCTGGGGTTGGCGTCGATGATGTCGACGTTGAAGCTGCAACTGAGCTGGGCATTCCAGTTGTTATTGCTCCGGGAGCAAATACCCGCTCTGTGGCAGAGCATGCGTTTGCTTTGATGTTTGCTTGCGCGAAAGACTTGGTACATAGCGATCGGGAAATTCGCAAGGGGAACTTCAACGTTCGCAGCAGCTATAAAGCTTATGAGATTTTGGGCAAAACACTTGGCTTGATTGGCTATGGACATATCGGCAGCATATTAGCTGATATGGCATCTGCCGTGGGTATGAAAATTGCGGTGTATGATCCGTTTGTAAAAAAAGAAGCGATTGAAGCAAAGGGTTATCGCTATGAAGCAGATTTGAAAGAAGTCATGAAATCAGCGGATGTCATTTCATTGCATGTGCCATTGACACCACAGACAAAGAATTTGATCAGCACGGCTGAACTGGCATTGATGAAACCAAATGGCATCATCATCAACTGCGCTCGCGGTGGAATCATCGATGAGAAAGCGCTGGCTGAAGCTTTAGCTGCCAACAAAATCCATAGTGCGGCAACGGATGTATTGGCAACAGAACCAGTGCTGCCGACAGAACCGCTTTTTGCTCATGAAAATATAATTGTAACACCGCATATGGCAGGACAGACCAAAGAAGCGGCTTCTGGAGTCGCGACTATGGCCGCTGAAGGCGTCATGGCAGTAATAAATGGTGAACGGTGGCCGCATGTTTGCAATCCAAAAGCATATGATCATCCTCGTTGGAAAAAATAAAAATTAGGGGTCTTTGATATGACAAACACATATTCATTATTAAATATCGGAAAAATTATTGCCGGAGCCGGAAGCGTTGAGCAAATAAAAGATGCCGTAGAAAGCTTTGGGGCAAAAAATGTCGTTATTATTACAGACAAGGGTGTTTGGGAAACTGGACTTGTTAAAAAACCAATAGATATTCTGGAAAATGCTGGAGTAAAAGTACATGTGATCAATGATACTCCGCCAGAACCTTCGGTAGCACAGGTGAATGCTATTTTTACAGCGGCCAAACAGTTTGAATGCCAGCTTATCGTCGGTATAGGTGGGGGCAGTTCGATGGATACGGCTAAATTGGTATCGCTTTTGCTTACGAATGGTGTAGAACTGGCTGCGCTTGTAAAAGGTAAGGCGTCAATTACACGCCGGGGGGTACCTACTTTAATGGTTCCGACGACGGCTGGAACTGGTTCGGAAGCTACGCCAAATGCAATTGTTCTAGTTCCAGAAGAGGAACTCAAAGTAGGAATCGTCAGCGATAAAATGGTTTCGGATTGCGTCATTTTGGATCCGGAGATGACCGTGGGACTTCCTAAACACATTACAGCGAACACTGGTATGGACGCACTTTGCCATGCGATTGAATGCTATATATCAAAGAAAGCGAACCCTTTCAGTGATACTTTTGCATTGAAAGCAATCAATTTGATAGCAAGAAGCATCAGAGTTGCTTATAATGACGGTAAAAATTTACAGGCAAGAGAAGACATGCTGCTGGGGGCTTGCTATGGTGGGATTTCTATTGCGACATCAAGTACAACGGCAGTACATGCATTGTCTTATCCATTGGGTGGGAAATACCATATTCCGCATGGTCTTTCAAATGCGATTTTATTGCCAGATGTCATGAAGTTCAATCTGGACGTTTGTGAAGAAAAATTCCGTGACATCGCTATAGCAATGGGGCTTGATATCAGTGGCTGCACTGTTCGACAGGCAGCAGAAAAGATGATAGAAAATCTTTACGCTATGATTGAAGACATGAATGTGAAATGCGATTTGAAAGAAAAAGGAATCACTGAGGAAGTCTTGCCGGAACTTATTGAAGCCGCAGCGAAAGTCACGCGATTGCTGGATAATAATCCGAAACTCGTAACAAAAGAAGATATGAAAAAAATCTATACAAAATTGTTGTGAAAATAGTTTTGAAGACAAAAAGTGCGGTATAAAGGCTTTTTGTCTTCAATCCCACTGGGAATTGTCAGTTTATAATGATAAATTAAAAAATTTACCATAGAAAGAAGGTCTTTGGGATGAGTGTGAATGAGGTTGTTGTTGGAGCACAGAAGAGGTCACGCGTGCGATGGGTTGTTGCTGCAATGATGTGGGCGGCAATTGCTATTAACTTTATCGACCGAACGGCGGTTTCAGTCGCGGCACCGCATATTATGAAAGAGCTTGATATCAATACGGCTGAAATGGGGATTTTGATGGCTGGCTTTTTTTGGACCTATGCTATGCTGCAGATTCCAGCCGGGTATCTTGCTGATAAATTTGGGCAGAAGATAACACTAGGCATGTCTCTTTTATGGTGGTCGATTGCTACTGGTATGACAGGACTAGCGGTTGGCTTTAAATCTTTGATGGGACTACGCATGTTCTTAGGAATAGGCGAAGCTGGAGCTTACCCGAGCAATGCTGCAATTACAGCTAAGTGGTTCCCAAAGCAAGAACGGGCGACCATTGGTGGTTTATTCGACAGTGGTTCTAAATTCGGTGGAGCTGTAGGGATGCCAATTATTACCTGGTTGATGCTCACTTTAGGCTGGAAAGAAATGTTTGTTGTCTTGGGGTCTTTGGGGGTAGTTTGGGCGGTTGTGTGGTTTAAGTTTTTCAAAGAACGTCCGGAAGATCATCCGGGTGTGAACGCTGAAGAGCTCGAATATATTCGCAGCGGGCAAGACGTTGTCGTAAAAAAAGAAATGCCGATGAAATGGTATCAGCTTCTTAAATATAGAAATATTTGGGCAATGTGCATTGGCTTTTTTATGATTAACTATAATTCATATTTTTTCATCACGTGGTTGCCTACCTATTTAATGAAAGAACGCGGCTTGAGCTTGACACAGATGGGGCTGGTTGCAGCATTGCCAATGATCTGTGCAGTTGTTGTTGAAGTCCTCGCGGGTTATGTGTCAGACAGAGTACATTCTTCTAATAAGTTGTCATTGACCACAACGCGTAAACTCTTTATTTGTGTGGGCCTTGGTATGGCGTCTTGCATAGGGTTTTCGGCATTTACAGATTCTTTGGCAGCAACCGTTATTTTGCTTTGTATTGCAAAGTCAGGAACCGTAGTAGCAGCATCACAAGTATGGGCTTTGCCAGGCGAAGTTGCACCAAATAATATGACTGGTATTGTAGCTGGAATCCAAAATTCTGTATCAAATATGGGCGGTGTTGTTGGTCCGATTGTAACGGGATTTATTGTAACCTATACGGGGCATTTTCAGTACGCGCTTGTTTTTTCAGCATTTTTGATTTTTATCGCCATGATCAATTACATTTTTTTACTCAAAAAAGTCGAACAAATTAAAATTAATTAAATAAATTTGAATAATATTGTTTAAGATTTAATGAAAAACAGCAGTATTTTATAGAGTTGATAAGAAAAAAATATCATTTCATAAATATAATAAACCTATAAATGAAAATTATTTTTATAAAGAAAATCTTATAATCGGAAAAACGGATTGAACCATATGGATATTTTATGGGGTTTTGCAATTTTTCATATAGATGATGAAGTCATTAAGTAATTTATTACAGAGAAAGAATCATATGAAGATATTTTGCAAGCAGAAAAAGGTAATGAGGACTGGGACTCATTACCTTTTTTTATGTTTATCAATTAAAAAAAAGGGTTTAGAGGGGGCTGTGTTTAAATATTCAAAAAAGTAGAGAATTTTTTGGCGGTGTAACCTTTTTCACCTTTCTTTATTGAATGTTTTGAGTAGATTTATTGCTTTAAAGTATTTTGTGATAGATAGTATAATAACTTATGGTTATAGTCTTGATTGCTTTAATAAACGTAGATTTTTTATTTGAATGGGTTTATAATGGAAGAAAAATACAATATAGTGAATGTTTCAGTTTATTTATGTGTGTAAGGGACGATGCTTTTTGATGATTTTCAGTGAATGCATCAACGGGCCCATTCGGGCGCGCTAGCAAGAAAGATGCATAGTCATTGAGATAAAACCAAATAGCTTCTTTAGTGATAAAGAGGTTATTTGTCGTAGGCCAATGTAGCCATTAACGCAGAAGGGCAGGCGATGCGCGAAGTGGAAATGGAATCTGGTGAGACGAGGTATCGCACGAATTGAGGAGGGATAAAGTGGACAGATTAGATTCTATGTGGGATGTGTATTTGAAAAAAGGCTTGAGCCGCCGCAGCTTTATCAAAGGCTGTGTAGCATTGACGACAATGATGGGGTTGACCACGGACATGCTGCAGCAGGTAGTTGAAGCCGCAGAAAAGAATTCTTTGCCAGTCGTTGTTTGGCTGCATGGACATGAATGTACAGGGTGTGACGAGTCGTTTATTCGTTCGGGGACGCCTTTGGCGTCTGATGTCGTACTCAATACGATTGCGCTTGAGTACAGTCATGTATTGAGTGCCAGTGCCGGTGAGCCATTCGAACATCATCTCCAAGAAATTATCCAGCAGTATAAGGGCAAGTACATTTTAGCTGTTGAAGGTGCAGTTGCAACAGCTGATAATGGGGTATACTGCATGTCGGGCGGACGCCCGTTTTCCGTACTTTTGAAAGAAGTAGCAAAAGGTGCGGCTGCAATCATTGAATACGGATCTTGTGCAACCAGTGGTGGGATTCAGGCAGCAAAGCCGAATCCAACAGGTTCAGTTGGGGTAAGTTCTATTGTCGACAGTGGCAAGCCAATTATCAGAGTGCCTGGCTGTCCACCGATTCCAGAGGTTATGACAGGCGTGATCATGCATTATGCTCTGTTTGGCAAATTGCCGCCACTTGACAGTGAAAACCGCCCAACGCAATTTTATGGCAATCGTATCCATGATACTTGCTATCGTCGTCCGTTTTTCGATTCGGGCAAATTTGCAGAAAAATTCGATGATGCCGGGTCAAAAGCTGGCTGGTGTCTCTATAAACTTGGCTGCCGTGGGCCGGTGACGTATAATTCATGCGGGAATTTGCGCTGGTGGAACGGGCTTTCCTATCCAATTCAATCCGGTCATGGCTGTATTGGCTGCTCGAACGATCATTTCTGGGACAACGATCCGTTCTATACGAGATTGCCGGAATACGGCCCTCTTGGCGATGTGGATAAAATCGGGGCTGCTGCAGCTGGATTGACCGCTGCTGGAGTTGTGGCACATGGAGCGA
The DNA here is from genome assembly GCA_965363355.1 of uncultured Selenomonadaceae bacterium. GTDB lineage: Bacteria > Bacillota > Negativicutes > Selenomonadales > Selenomonadaceae > CBDTTM01. The sequence goes on from CBDTTM010000032.1 coordinate 17,053, forward strand.
TGTCCGTTGTACAAAAGAAAAAGCGTCAGGCAGCTGAAAAGAAGTCTGAAGGGAAGCAGGTGGACGAATGAAACGAGTTGTAGTTGATCCAATAACGAGAATTGAAGGCCATTTAAGGGTCGAAATCAAAGTGGATGAGGCATCGGGCAAAGTAGAAGATGCTCTTTCCAGCGGAACAGCCTGGAGAGGACTTGAACTAGTCATGCATGACCGCGATCCGCGTGATGGCTGGGCTTATATCCAGAGAATCTGCGGCGTCTGTACGACAGCGCATGCGCTGGCATCGCTTCGTTCGGTAGAAGATGCCTTGGGGATAACGATTCCTAAAAATGCAAACTATATAAGAAATATCATGGCTTCAGCGCAAACGGTACATGACCATATGGTTCATTTTTATCATTTGCATGCGCTTGATTGGGTGAGTCCGGTAGAGGCTTTGGCTGCGGATCCGGAAGCAACTGCTTCTATGCAAAACGCCATATTGAAGGGCTATCAGCTGCCATTTGAAGGTCCAGCTGGGATCGACACGCAAGCTTTCCCTAAGAGCTTTCCTGCGGCTACGGGCCAGTATTTCAAGGCAATTCAAGACAAAGTCAAAAAAATTGTCGAAAGCGGACAGCTTGGTATATTTGCGGCACAGTGGTGGGATCATCCCGATTATAAATTGCTGCCACCAGAAGTTCATCTGATTGGGATTGCCCATTATTTAGAAATGCTCGATAAACAGCGTGAAATCGTAATACCACATGTCGTTTTCGGTGGTAAGAATCCGCATCCGCATTATGTGGTCGGCGGTATGCCTTGCTCGATTTCGATGGATGATATGAATGCTCCAATCAATACGGAACGTTTGAATATCGTCGATAGAGCAATCAACCTGACAATCGATCTCGTCAAGTACTACTATGTTCCAGATATTTTGGCAATCGGTCATCTCTATACGCAAAAAGGCTATGTTGATGGCGGTGGATTGGCGAAAGAACGTGTTCTTGGCTTTGGCGATTATCCAGAAAGTGCTTTTTCCGGCACGACGAATGGTGAATTCCACAAGAATTTATTGATTCGCAGCAATGGTGTCGTTGAAGACTTTGGCAAGGGCTTAGCAACGGCTAAGTTCACTGACTTTACAGCAGAAGAGCTTTCAGATCCTACCGTATTGGCTGAAGGGGTAGAACATGCTTGGTATGAATATCCAGAAGGCGACAGCAAGCCGCTTCATCCTTGGGATGGCGTGACAAAAGCTAAGTATACGGGACCAAAAGAAGGCACGAAGACTGAATGGAAGACCTTGGATGAAGAGGGTAAATATTCTTGGCTCAAAACGCCGCTTTGGCGCGGAAAAATGGCCGAAGTCGGACCTTTGGCTAGATACATCATCATCTATACAAAAATCAAAAAAGGCGTGATCACGGATCCTACCTGGGCTGAAAAATTCATGGTAGACCAGATTGAAGCTGTATCG
>CBDTTM010000033.1:0-17724 GCA_965363355.1 uncultured Selenomonadaceae bacterium
ATGCCAGCAGCACATATTGAGACACGCGCTATGCAGTTCTTGTATGAAGCGGATGATTTGTATACATTCATGGATAATGAATCCTATGAACAGACAGAACTTACTAAGGAAACTCTTGGTTCAGCACTTAATTATCTGACGGAAAACATGGACATCAACTTGCAGGTGTTCAAAGGCACGATCATCGGCATTACGTTGCCAAATTCGGTCAATCTTAAAATCGTTGAATGTGAACCAAGCGTAAAAGGGGATACAGCTACAGGCGCTACGAAAATGGCGACTCTTGAAACAGGCTACAGTGTTAAAGTACCGCTCTTTATCAATGAAGGCGATGTACTGAGAATCGATACCCGTACAGGGAATTATATCGAAAGAGCTTGATAAGAGAATAAAAATCCGCTGACGGGGTGTTGTACCGCAGCGGATTTTTTTTTTCGATGGCAGGAAATGCTAGAGATAGCAGCGAATTGACAATTGTATGAAATACATAAACGATGCATGTTTTAACGAAAGTTTGTATATTTAATATTTGTTTGTTATAATTTAAGTATTATAACAGAGAATGTTGTCTAAAATAAAAGGGGGCTTTATCATGGAAAATGCAGCGGGAAAAAAGGACGTATTGAATTCTTTGGGTTCGATTCGCATAGCTGATGAAGTAGTCAGCATCATTGCTGGTTTATCGGCTACTGAAGTAGACGGCATTGCTGGAATGAGCGGTGGACTCGTAGGCGGTATAGCAGAACTTCTTGGCAAGAAAAATTTTGCTAAAGGGGTTAAAGTTGAAGTTGGTGAACGTGAAGCTGCCGTGGATTTGTTTATTATCGTGAAATACGGTGTACGCATACCAGATGTTGCCTTAGCTGTACAAGAAAACGTGAAACAGGCCATTGAAACGATGACGGGTCTTTCTGTTGTTGAAGTCAACATCCATGTACAGGGTGTGGGCTTTCCGGAAGAAGCTAAAGAAGAAGAAGTTCGGGTGCGCTGACTGAAGGAGAGACATATATGGGGATCATAAATCGGATTTTGCTGTTTTTTTACACCATAGGAATAGCTCTGCTGTCTTTGGGTATCATTGTGCTTTGTCTGCAAGTCGTTCCGGCAAATTATGCTTGGAATGAATTTTTGTATCTTTGTGGACGATGGGAAACAGGCGTGGCAGCATTCGTGGTTTTTTTGATCAGTGTTGAGCTTTTTGGTTTGACTTTTGCCAGCAAAACTAAAAAGACGCGCAGTGATAAAGATGCGCTGATTGTTCATGGCGAGTTGGGCGAAGTCAAAGTTGCAGTTGATGCCATTCGCAATCTCGTCGATCGCACGACAAGATGCGTTCATGGTGTACGCGATGTCAAGGCAAAGGTAGAAGCACAGGTTCCCAAGGATTCACCGGAAGCAGCGGCGGTTGTCAATATTGAGCTTAAACTGGTAATTGGACAGGAAAGCAATGTGGCCGAAGTATCGGATGAAATCCAAAAACAGGTAAAAAGGCACTTGCAGGATTTTATTGGAATCCATGATTTTAATCTGAACATCGTAATCGGCGACATATCAAATGCCGCGATTACGAAGCAGCGCGTTATGTGAGTTCGCATGACGCAATGAGGTGACGGAATGAAAGAGGATGTAAAGCAGTTAATAAAGCATATCTGGGAGAATCACCGTGGCAAGGCCGTCGGTACGCTGCTGGGAATTGTTCTGGGAGTGGCGATTTTGTTCATCGGTTTTTGGAAAACCGTGTTTATTTTGCTTTGCGGAGTTATCGGTTTATATATTGGGATCAAAATCGATCGCAATGAAGATGTTCTTGAGAGTTTAGAAAGATGGGTTCCTCCATTTTTTCGTCGTTGAGTTTAATAGAAATTCAGTTATTTGGAGAGGTAAAAGGAAGGTAATTTATGAGTCGTAGACAAGCCAGAGAAGTAGCCTTACAGGCGTTATTTCAATTGGATTTTAATGAAGGAAAACAAGAAGCTGCTGTAGAGGCGGCTTTGGGCGAGTCTGTTGTGCTGGCCGATAAAGATCGTGAATACGCGAAGTCTATCGTCGAAGGGGCACAATGCAATTTGACGGAAATTGATGCTTTGATTACAAAGCACTCGCGCGAATGGAAAGTAGCGAGAATGTCAGGCGTTGACCGCAATATCACGCGTATTGCCATTTTTGAGATGAAGTTTGGGGAAGAGACAATTGACCCTAAAATCATTATCAATGAAGCGGTTGAGATGGCAAAGAAATTCGGAACAGATGATTCCGGACGTTTTGTCAACGGCATCTTAGGTGCGATGCTTAAATAACAATAGTAAAATTTGCCAGGCGGTGGCCTGGCTTTTTTCTTATTTTACAGCGAGGAGCATTGTTTTGGATATTCGCAGCGTCAGTGAGATAACGAAGTATATAAAAAATGTAATAGAGCAGGATTTTCTTTTATCTCGGGTGATGATCCGCGGAGAAATATCCAATTTCAAGCAATATTCTTCTGGCCATTGCTATTTTACCTTGAAAGATGCGAATGCAGCTCTTAAAGCCGTTATGTTTCGCAGCCGGGCAGAACATTTGAAGTTTTTGCCGGTAAATGGAATGAAGGTAGTGGCTTCAGGCAGCATTTCCCTTTATGAGCGTGATGGGGCTTATCAGCTTTATGTGCAAAGTATCTTGCCAGAAGGCGCTGGCGAACTCAGCGTAGCTTTTGAACAGCTCAAATCGAAGCTTTCGGAAGAAGGGCTTTTTTCAGTGGCACGTAAAAAATCGATGCCGCAGTTTCCTAAAATAATAGGGGTAGTGACTTCACCAAGTGGAGCAGTGCTCAGAGATATTTACCGTGTGGCCAAACGTCGTAATCCAATGGTAAAGCTTGTTTTGTATCCAGTACAAGTACAAGGCGATCAATCCGCAGGGCAGATCGTGCGAGCCATTACTTTTTTTAATCGTAAATATCCGGCGGTAGATTTGCTGATTGTTGGCCGCGGTGGCGGTTCAATGGAGGATTTGTGGTCTTTCAATGAGGAAAAAGTTGTCCGGGCCATTGCCGGCTCTAAACTTCCGATTATTTCGGCAGTCGGTCACGAAACGGATTATACTTTGGCGGATTTTGCTGCGGATCTTCGCGCAGCTACACCATCGCAGGCTGCTGAATTAGCAGTTCCGGATGGACGTGAGCTCAGCCGGTATATTCATTCCTTGCGCCAGCAACTAAAAACAAAAGGGCTCGCACTTTTACGAAGCAAACGCCATCGTCTGGAGGTTTGTCAAAAAAGCAAAGTGATGAAGTCCCCGCAGACACTGTTACTGGATAAGCGCCAGCGATTAGATTATGCGCTGGAAAAGCTGCAAAGAGCAGCGGGCGATCGTTTGAAGGCAAAACAGCATGAATTACAAGTTTCGATGGAACGCTTATCCATGCTCGATCCACTTAAGGTGTTGAAGCGAGGGTATGGAATCGTTGAGACGGAGAAAAAAATTGTCCGCAAGATTGCCGTGGTGAAACCCGGCAGCAAAATCAAGGTTTTGTTGTCCGATGGCAGTTTTACTGCAATTGTCGATGAGGTTAGAGAGGGGAATAGCAATGGCAAGGGGTAAAAAAATATCATTTGAAGAAGCACTTACTGGTTTAGAAGCGATTGTTGCTGAATTAGAAGATGGAGATATCGCTTTAGCGGATCTTTTGGATAAATACACGCAGGGAGTGAAATTTTCTGAGGCGTGTTTAAAGGAAATCAATGCAGCTGAAGAAGCCATGGATCTGGTTATTCAGGAAAATGCTGAAGGCTTTGAAGAGTCTGCGCTGCATATAGAAGGAGAATAAACATGCTCAAAACATATTGGAAAGAAAAAATAGACTTGGTTGAATCCGAATTGAAAAATTTACTGCCGGAAAATACAGCTTTATCGGCCAAGCTTTGTGAAGCGATGAATTATAGTTTGCTCGCAGGTGGCAAACGACTTAGACCAATATTATTGATGGCGGCAGCGGATGCAGTTGGTTCTTCTGGTAAGAAATTTTTGCGTTCAGCTTGTGCCTTGGAAATGATTCATACATATTCTCTGATTCACGATGATTTGCCAGCGATGGACAATGATGATTATCGTCGCGGTAAATTGACCAATCACAAGGTGTTTGGCGATGGAATCGCTGTTTTGGCAGGAGATGCTTTATTGACAGCGGCTTTTGAAGTCCTGTCCGGGCAAAAAGATGCTTCTGTACAAAAAATTCTTTATGTAATTGCTGAAATGAGCAAAGCAGCCGGCCCTAATGGCATGGTTGGTGGACAGGTCATCGATTTACTGTCGGAAGATAAGAAAATCGGGATGGAAACACTTCAACAGATGCACATGGCAAAAACAGGAGCTTTATTTTTAGCTGCAATTCGCTGCGGAGCGATTTTAGGGGAGGCCAGTGAAGAGCAATTGGCAGCACTGTCTCTTTATGCTGAAAAATTTGGTTTGGCATTTCAAATAACAGATGATATTCTCGATGTTACGGGGTCATTGGATAAAATTGGTAAGCCGGTAGGCAGTGATGAGCGCAATCACAAATCGACGTATGTGACGTTGACTTCACTCGATAGCGCGAAACGATTGGCTGAAGACACAGTAAAAGAAGCTTTGAATGCTTTGGCTATTTTTGGAAATGAAGCAGATTTTTTAAGGGAAATCGTACAATATCTCATTACACGTGATAAGTGAACCAGACAAAAAAGAAAGCATGTGAGAAAATGAGCCATATATTAGAAAAAATAGAAAATCCACAGCAGTTGAAAAATTTATCACTGCAGCAATTAGAAAAACTTGCTTTGGAGCTCCGAAGCTTTATTATAGAAAATGTGGCCCAGACCGGTGGACATTTGGCACCGAGTTTGGGTGTCGTAGATTTGACAGTTGCTTTACATCGGGTGTTTGACTGTCCAAATGATAAAATTGTTTGGGATGTCGGTCACCAAGCCTACGCCCATAAGATATTGACCGGCAGAAGAGATCAGTTTCATACATTACGGCAAAAGGGCGGCATCACAGGCTTTCCTCGTTTGGCAGAAAGCCCTTATGATAGTTTTGGCGTAGGCCATTCGAGTACATCGATTTCAGCTGCTTTGGGGATGGCTATTGCCCGTGATCTCAATAGAGAAAAACATCATGTCTTGGCAGTGATCGGCGACGGTGCACTTACTGGCGGCGAGGCGTTTGAAGCACTCAACCATGCGGGAGATCTCGGCAAGAATTTGATTGTGATTTTAAATGACAATGAGATGTCTATCGATCCTAACGTGGGCGCTTTGTCGGAATATCTTTCAAAGATGAGGACGGCACCTCAGTATAATCGCGCGAAAAAAGATTTTGGCGGACTTTTAAAAAGCATTCCGCATATTGGCGATACTGTTTTGAAAACAGCCGAACATATAAAAGATAGTGTGCGATTTTTTCTAGTCCCTGGTGGATTGTTTGAAGAAATGGGCTTTACTTATATAGGACCGATTGATGGACATAATATAGAGCTTTTACTTGAAGTGCTTGAACAGGCAAAATTAATGGATGGACCACTGCTCATCCACGTTCGGACAAAAAAAGGCAAAGGTTATTTACCCGCTGAAATCGAACCGGATAAATTCCATGGTATTGGCAAGTTCAATATGACGACGGGAGCGGTTATAAAAAAGACGGGGATGCCGCCAACCTATACGGATGTTTTTGGACAGGCACTGCTCGATTTGGCAGATCAAAATGATGATATTGTGGCCATTACGGCGGCAATGCCATCGGGAACGGGCCTTAAACGATTTAGCAAGGTGTTCCCTAAACGTTTTTTTGATGTCGGCATTGCAGAACAGCACGCGATGACTTTGGCCGCAGGGTTGGCGGCAGCTGGAAAACAGCCAGTCATTGTTCTTTATTCGACGTTTGCTCAACGAGCATATGATCAGATGCTCCACGACGTATGTTTGCAAAATCTCCCAGTTGTTCTTTGTCTTGATCGAGCAGGGATGGTCGGGGAAGATGGTCCGACGCACCATGGGGTTTTTGATATTTCCTATTTACGATCTATGCCAAATCTTACGATTATGGCACCAAAGGATGAAAATGAATTAAGACAAATGATGGGGACCGCTTTTTCTTTAAAGCATCCGGTAGCAATTCGTTATCCGAGGGGTTCTGCTCGCGGGGTACCTATAGAATCTTCATTTGAAAAATTAGCAGAAGGCAAAGCAGAACTATTGCAAAGTGGTGGCAAAGTTGCTTTCTTTGCGTTAGGTACTATGGTTGAAACAGCACAAAAAGCAGCAGGAATCTTAAAGCAAGAGGGAATAGAAACTACCGTTGTCAATGCTCGTTTTGCTAAACCTTTAGACGAAGCTATGTTAAGAGATTTGACGGAGCAGATGGATTTGATCATCACGATGGAAGAAAACGTATTGGCTGGAGGCTTTGGTTCAGCTGTACTGGAATTTTTGAATAGAGAAAATCTGACGAATGTGCAAATACAGTGTATTGGTATACCGGACACATTTGTTGAGCAAGGATCAAGAGGCGAGCTGCTGCAGGCATATAAGCTTACGGAGAAAGATGCAGCAGGTGTGGCGCGGACTTTTTTGCAAGACAAGAATAGAGGATAAATAAATGGCAAAACAAAGATTAGATGTACTGCTCGTAGAACGAAACTTAGTGCCAAGCCGAGAACGTGCGAAAACAACAATTATGGCGGGACTTGTTTTAGTTGACGGACAAAAAATAGATAAAGTTGGAACACTTGTAAAACCAGAAGCAGAGCTAAGAGTCCTTGGTGATAGCATTGGTTATGTAAGCCGAGGTGGTCTAAAACTGGCAAAAGCTATAGAGGTTTTTGGTGTAGAGCTTCAAGGTAAGATCGTAGCGGATATTGGAGCTTCGACCGGAGGGTTTACGGATTGTTCTTTACAAAATGGAGCGCAAAAAGTGTACGCAATCGATGTGGGCTATGGTCAATTGGCTTGGTCCCTGCGAAGTGATGAACGCGTCATCAATATGGAACGAACGAATATCCGAAATGTTGAGCCGAAGGATTTGGCGGAGTTGCTGGACTTTGCATCTATCGATGTGGCATTTATTTCCCTGGAAAAGGTGTTGCCATCAGCAAAAAATTTACTTTTGCCTACAGGCGAGCTGGTAGCTTTGATAAAACCGCAATTTGAAGCAGGACGAGAAAAAGTTGGAAAAAAAGGGGTCGTACGCGACCCGGCAGTTCATGAGGAAGTTATACGCAAAATCGTAGATTTCAGCCAAAGCATCGGATTTTTTCCGCGCAATTTGACGTTTTCTCCGGTAAAGGGCCCAGAAGGCAATATAGAATATCTTATTCGGCTGGATTTCAATGAAGCAGCTGGCTGCGCTGTAGATGAAGAGCAGATTTTATCCGTAGTGGAATCGGCACATCAAGGGCTTGATAAGCCGGGACAGCATAAATAAACAGGAATTTGGTGATATAAATGCTGAAAATCGGTGTTTTTCCTAATATAGATAAAGAAAATGCGGCAAATGTTTTACGCCGTGTTGTCAATTTTTATCGTGGTAAGGATGTAAAAATCATGTTGCCGCAAGATGCCGCAGTATTTTTCAATTATGAAGAACTTGGCACGAAAGATATTGAAAATGAAAATTTGGATTTGGCCATCAGTATCGGTGGGGATGGAACTCTTTTGGGTGTCTGTCGTCGACTTACGGTCAAAAGTGTGCCGGTATGTGGTATCAATATTGGACATTTTGGTTTTTTGGCTGATATTGAACTGGCGGAAATCGAAAGCCGTTTAGCGAAGATCTTGCTTGGCGATTATCGAATAGAGGAACGGCTCATGCTGACCGGGCTTATTAAACGTGGTGATGATATCCGTTTTGTTGGCAATGCAATCAATGATGTCGTTCTTGCCAAAGGCGGTGTTGCCCGTATGCTGCATCTAGGCCTTAGTATAGATGATTACAGAATCGCGGATTATAAGGCCGATGGACTTATTGTATCGACGGCAACAGGTTCGACGGCGTATTCATTATCCGCAGGTGGTCCTATCATAAACCCGAAACTCAAGGTATTGTTGGTAACCCCTATTTGCCCGCATACATTCAATGTAAGGCCGATGATCATCGATGAAAATGAAGAAGTTCGAGTACATATCGCAGCGGTTCATCAGGATATTTTATTGACGTTTGACGGACAGGAGAGCTTTCGTTTATTGCCGGGGGATGAAGTGATTGTAAGAAAATCGACATCAAAGGCGAAGATTGTAAAGTTTGAAGATAAAAATTATTATCATACGGTTCGTACGAAGTTATGGCGGGGTGATGACTCTTGCAGCTGAGCAGCAGTGCGATAGAAGTTGTGCATCGTTTGCTTTTGGATAGGCTCAAAACAGCTGAGACCATAGTGGATGCGACAGCTGGAAATGGCGGCGATACTCTGTTTTTAGCAGAAAATTCAAAGCTTGAAGCTAGGATTTATGCGTTCGATATCCAAAAAGAGGCTTTGGATACAGCTAAGGTCCAGACAAAGCAGTATGAAGCTAAGATCCAGTTTATTTTAGCCGATCATGCAAAAATAAACGAACATGTTGCTGGGCAGATCGATGTGGGAATCTTCAACCTTGGCTATTTGCCAGGAGGAAGCCATGGTGTGACGACGCAAGAACAATCGACGCTGCTCGCAGTCCAAGATGTACTGGAGAAACTTAGCCTCAATGGCTTGCTGGCGATTGTGGCATATCCTGGGCATGAGGAAGGCTGCAAGGAACAAGCCGCTTTAGAAGGGGCACTGCGCAAGCTCCCTTGCCGTGATTTTACAGTGGGCTGTTATAAAATGATCAATCACAAAGCGGCGGCCCCGCTTTTATATTTAATAGAAAAAGTCAGGAGATGAGACGATGAAGGCTATACGTCATGCTAAAATTAAGGACATCATTGAAAATGCAGTCGTGGAAACACAGGAGGACTTGGCAGAAGCTTTGCGTAAACAGCACATAGAGGTCACGCAGGCAACTGTATCTAGAGATATTAAGGAATTGATGCTCATAAAAATACCTACAGGTGATGGTCGGTATCGCTATGCTTATCCTTTAGAGAAAAATATGGTGTTTTCAAAAAACCGCATGGCGCGGATGTTTCAAGATTCGGTAACCGGCTTAAACTATAGTGAAAATATTGTCGTGATAAAGACGTTGCCGGGAGCTGCAAATGCTGTAGCATCGACGCTTGATTATGCTAAATGGCCGGAAATCATCGGCACGGTAGCCGGAGATGACAATATCCTCGTTGTCATCAAACCAATCGAGGCTGTGCCTGAAATCTTAAAGAAATTGGAAACACTTTTAGGCTGATTTATTTTCATGAGGAGAGATGGTGCTTTGTATGCTGAAAACGTTAACGGTATGGAATTTTGCGTTGTTAGAGCATGTACAAATAGATTTTAATAGCGGACTTAATATCTTGACGGGCGAAACTGGCGCAGGAAAATCAATTTTAATTGACTCTCTGGGTGTCATTCTTGGCAGGCGGATGTCGGCAGATAACATACGAACGGGCTGTGAATGGCTCCGAGTAGAAGCTGTATTTGATATTTCAAAACAAAGAGAGATCCATGACTTTATGGTTGAAGCTAATATCATTGACGAAAACGACGAATTGATTTTGGTACGGCAAATCACGCGCACAGGTAAGAATACAATCCAGGCAAATGGCTGCCATATTACTTTGCAGTCATTAAAACAGCTTGGAATGCTTTTGATTGATATCCATGGCCAAAATGAGAATCAGGCCTTGTTGACAAATGAAAATCAATTTGCCTTGCTCGAAAATTATTGGCCCGCGATTATTCCGCAACTAAAAGAGTATCGACAAGCGTATCGTGCATGGCAAAGCCTCAATGATTTGATGGTTCAGAAAAAAACAGCATCGCGTGAATATGCGCAGAGGCTCGATATGCTGCGGTGGCAAACCAATGAGATCGCAGCAGCAAAGCTTGAGATTGGCGAAGATGAAAAACTTGAAGCAGAAATCAAGGTTTTGTCCAATGCCGAAAAGATTACCGAGTATGTAAAATCGTCGCATCGTTTGCTTGAGTCGGGAGATAAGAACCATGCAGGCGTTATTGGTGGGTTAGCACAGATCAAAAATAATCTGGAAGCCTTGGCACGTTATGATGACAAGCTAAACAATGCACTTCAATTGGTAAGCGAGGCGGCTTGTCAGTTGCAAGAATGCTCTTATGAAATCCGCGATTATGGCGAAAATATAGATTATAGTCCAGAACGGCTTGATAAATTGCAGCTTAGAATGGATGAAATCTATAAACTCAGAAAAAAATACGGAGCAACGATCGAGCAAGTTTTGGCGCATTACGAAGAGGCACAAAAAGAATTGTCTGAGATTGAAAACTACGACGATATTTTGCTGCAATTGCAAAAAGACATCGAAGCAGCCGAAAAAGAGATGGAAGTGAAAGCTAAGGCATTGACGGGACTTCGTCAAACGGCAGCTAGCCAGCTTTCGGGTGAAGTCGAAAAGCATCTGTTGTCGTTAGGTATGCCAAAAGCGCATTTTACGATTGAAATTTTGCCTGCAAATAAATATACAGCCAATGGGTTTGATGCCATTGATATGCTCTTTTCAGCGAATTTGGGCGAAGAGGCAAAGCCTATTCGAAAAGTTGCTTCTGGCGGGGAACTATCACGTATCGCACTGGCGGTAAAAGCAGTCACCGCAGCCAGAGATTCTGTTGATGTCATGGTCTTTGATGAAATCGATACGGGTATCGGCGGCAAGACTGCGCAAATGGTTGCCGAACGCATCGCTCTTGTTGCAGCTTATAAGCAGGTCCTCTGCATCACCCATTTGCCACAGATTGCCTGTATGGCAGATGTCCATCTTTATATTGATAAACAAGTCAGAAACGACAAGACGGTAACTGAAGTCAAACGCTTATCAACAAGCGAACAGCTAAATGAAATCGCCAGAATGGCTTCGGGGATCGATATAACAGCGGCATCGCTTGACAATGCTTTAGAAATGCTGGATAATGCAAAAATGAAGAAGGATAGACAGCGGGCCGATATCGGAAAAAAATAATCGTTCCGAAAAGATAGCGAGGGAAACAAGATGGATGAAGAATTACTGGAAACAAAACTTAGTTCTGAAGATATATTTGATGGAACTTTATTGCATGTAAAAAGAGATATTGTAAAGCTTCCTAACGGAAAGGAAGCCACCAGAGAATGGATCAAACATCCAGGAGCATCTGCTGTGATTCCGGTATTGCCAAATGGAGACATCATCATGGTAAGGCAGTATCGTCATCCAATTGGGCAGATTACATTGGAAATTCCGGCAGGAAAACTCGATTCACCAGAGGAAGATCCACTTAGCTGCGCTAAGCGTGAGCTCAAAGAAGAAACGGGCTACGAAGCTGATATTTTTACAAAACTGTCGACGATTGCTACTACGGTAGGTTTTTCCAATGAAAAAATACACATTTACGCAGCTATGGGCCTTACGGCAGGCAAGCAATGTCCGGATGAAGATGAATTCATCAATATTGAAAAAGTTTCATTAAAAACGGCATTAGCTCAAATCGCAGACGGAACGATTTATGATGCAAAATCAGTGACAGCAATTTTGCTGCTCAATAATATGCTGGCAGAAAAAGCGTAAGCAAGAAGGAGGTCTTTTATGTTTGGTCCTGATATGATTTTTGGAATTCCTGGTTTACTGATCGCTATGACGATTCATGAATATGCACATGCTCGCGTCGCTGTCGCAATGGGGGATTTTACGCCAAGGCTCGCTGGACGCTTGACTCTTAATCCTGTGGCACATATAGATCCTATTGGTCTTTTGATGCTCTTTGTTGCACAATTTGGCTGGGCGAAACCAGTGATGATCAATCCGCGCAATTTCAATGATTGGCGAAAAGGGGAACTGTATGTTTCTTTGGCAGGTCCGGCAGCTAATTTGTTGGTGGCAATCAGTGCTGCGATTTTGATTGGTGTTTCGTTGAAGCTTCATCTCGGGCAATCATGGTTTTACCATGTATTGCAGCTCATTGTTATTTACAATATCAATTTTGCTGTATTCAATATGATTCCTTTGCCGCCGCTTGATGGCTCCAAAGTCTTGATGACCTTTTTGCCAGGAGAATGGGCGTACAAACTCGCAGGCCTTGAACGGTATAGCTTTTTGATTTTGATTGCCTTGGTTTTTACAAATGTATTGGGCGTGATTATGCATCCAGTACAAAGACTGCTGATGGAAGTAATGTCTACGATTGTGTCATTTATATTATAGGGGGAGATTTTTTTGAGTAAGGGTCGTATTTTTAGTGCTATGCAGCCTTCGGGTAAGTTTCATTTAGGAAATTATATGGGAGCATTGGAAAATTGGGTAAAACTGCAAAATGATTATGAATGTATTTTTTCGATTGCAGATTTACATGCATTGACGAGTGCGTATAATGATACAAGCAAAATCCCGGAAAATATTCAAGATATGATATTGGATTGGCTCGGAGCAGGGCTTGATCCAGAAAAAAATACAATCTTTGTGCAGTCACAGGTAAAAGAACATGCAGAGCTCCATTTGCTGCTTTCCATGATGACGCCGTTGTCTTGGCTAGAACGAGTGCCGACTTATAAAGATAAGCTCCAGCAGCTTGGCGATCAAGGCAAAGATATCAATACGTATGGATTTTTGGGATATCCGGTTTTAATGACCGCGGATATTCTTTTATATAAAGCTGGTTTTGTACCAGTTAGTGAAGATCAAAACCCACATTTGGAACTAGCTAGAGAAATTGCTCGTCGTTTCAACAATATGTATGAACCAATCTTTGTCGAACCACAGGGACTTATGAGCCGTGCAGCTGTGTTGCCAGGCTTGGATGGCCGTAAAATGAGCAAATCCTATGGGAATACGATTCCGTTTGCATCAAGTCCTGATGAAATCCGCGAAAAGGCACGTATGATCATTACGGATCCACAGCGTATCAAGAAGACGGATAAGGGCAATCCGGATGTTTGCGTGGCATTCAAATTCCATAAATTATTTAATAAAGAAGAGGTCGCTGAAATCGAAGCTTCTTGCCGTCAAGGCGAAATTGGCTGTGTTGCCTGTAAAAAACGATTGGCCGAAAAAATGGTAAATCTTTTGGCTGATATGCACGTGCGTAGAGCAGAATACGCAAAAAATCCACAGCGCATCAAAGAGATTCTCGATGAAGGGGCTAAAAAAGCAAGAGTCTATGCGGCAGCGACAATGGAAGAGGTTCGCACAGCGATGCATTTGTAATTGCTATGCAGGAATATACAATAAAGTTGGAGGCATTTGAAGGTCCGATGGACTTATTGATGCATCTGATTGAAAAAAATAAGATCGATATATATGATATCCCAATTGCTGATCTTACCGAACAGTATATGGAATATCTAGCAAAATTCAAAGAATTCAATATTGAAATCGCCAGTGAATTTCTTGTTATGGCAGCGACTTTGTTGCAAATCAAATCGAGAATTTTACTGCCTAAAGTAAAGAAGGAAACAGCCGCGGAAGAAGACGACGATCCAAGACAGGAATTAGTGGACCGTTTGCTTGAATATCGGAAATTCAAAGAGGTTAGTGCAGTTCTTGATCAGTTGGCAAAAGAGCAAGAGAAATTCTTTTTCCGTGCCCCGACGGATTTGCCTATAGCGCACCTACCACCTGAAAATATGGAGATTGATTTATTGTGGCAGGCGTTTCAAACCGTTTTGGAAGCGCAGCTTCCGCCATCGGTCAGTCTAGTGAAGCGAGAACAATTCAGTGTACAAGACAAAATGGCAGACATCTTATTATTGCTCACGCAAAAACGTTCGGACGAGGGAATCCGTTTTGCCGATGCTTTTATCCGAGCCGGAACGAAAAGTGAGGCAATCGTGACTTTTTTGGCTCTTTTAGAGTTGATTAAGTTAAAGAGAATATGCATTAAGCAAGCACAGACGTTTTCCGATATTTATATTAAGTCAAGGAATGGTGAACTATAATGTTTTATACAGAATTGAAGGCACCTTTGGAGGCACTGTTATTTGTCAGTGGTGATCCTGTGCCCGTTGGGCATTTGGCAGATATACTGCAAATCGATCGAGCAAATGTTGAAGAATTGCTCGCACAGCTGCAGGCGGATATGGAAGCTAAAGACCGGGGGCTTACCATCATTAAAGTGGCCGGAGGGTATCAGATTTGTACGAAACCAGAGTTTTCACCACATTTAGAAAAACTGACGCAAGTCATGGATAAAAAATTGTCCGCACCTGCGTTGGAAACGTTGTCGATCATCGCGTTTAAGCAGCCAATCACAAAACAGGAAATCGAAGATATCCGTGGTGTCAGAGTAGACCGTGTGCTTGGAAAACTTGTAGACCGAAGCCTTATCAAAGAAGCTGGTCGAAAAAAAGTCATAGGAAGACCAATTTTATATGAAACTACAGAAGAGTTTCTCAAGTGCTTTGGTTTGGCGGATCTTAAAGATTTACCGGCCTTACCGGATGAAGTGTATACGGATTAGGGTAAAGAGCATTGCATTTGTTGTGATGCTCTTTGTTTTTATTTAAAAAATCCTTGACGGAAATTGGCTGGAATAGCTATAATATTAAAGGTGCAAGCGCGAAAGGATGGAATGATTTGAAGGGGATTTTTTCTTTTTTTATAAGCTGTTTTATTTGTCTGATGATTTTAAGTCATGCACGAGCAGAAGCAGCGATTCAGTTGCCGGAAATAACGGCGAAGTCTGCTATTGTAATTGAAGCAGCGACAGGTAAGATACTTTATGAAAAAGATGCGGAAGCACAGCGTTATCCAGCTAGTACGACAAAAATAATGACGTTGATCGTTGCCTTGGAAAATGGCAATTTGGATGATATAGTAACGGTCAGTAAGAATGCATCGCAGACAGAAGGTTCGACTTTATGGCTTGAGCCAGGCGAGAAAATGAAATTGTCTGACTTGCTTTATGGAATGATGCTCGTATCGGGCAATGATGCTACGGTTGCGGTAGCAGAACACATTGCCGGTTCTGTAGATGCGTTTGCTAAAATGATGACAGCTAAGGCACATGAAATCGGAGCGATGAATACTTCATTTGTCAATTCGAGCGGGTTGCCAGATCCCGCACATTATACGACGGCACATGATATGGCCTTGATTGCAGCCTATGGATATAAAAATCCGATGTTTGCTCAGATTGTCAGCACGAAAGAACGGCAGGTCCCATGGACTGGAAAACCGTATAACCGACAATTAGACAATGAAAATAGGATGCTCTGGCTCTATGATGGCGGAAATGGCGTTAAGACAGGCTATACAGATGCGGCAGGTCGTTGCTTGGTTTCTGCAGCAAATCGAAATGGCATACAACTTATTTCGGTCGTATTTGACAGCACCTATATGTGGAATGATTCGATTGCTTTATTAAATTATGGTTTTCCTCAATTAAAGCCGATTGAATTAGTGAAAAAGGGATCGGTCGTCCAAAGTATAAATGTTTCGTCTGGGAAAAAAGATACATTGCAGCTTAAGGCACTTGATACGATTATTATCCCTGTAGCGGATGGTGAACGGGATAAATTTACAACGGAAATCGCAGCGCCTTCTAAAATTACGGCTACGATTCACAAAGGCGATCATGTAGGTAAAATAAAGGTTTTGTATGATGGAAAAGAAATAGCTTCTACAGATCTTATTGCAGCAGAGACGATTGACAAAAAGTCGTTTTTCTCATTGATTTGGCAAAAGATATTTTTGACCATGAATTATTTGAAACAAACATTTGTGTAAATCAGTAGCGGAGCTGTTAAGAGCAGCTCCGCTTTTGTAGAATAGGAGATTATATTGGAACGTTTACAAAAATTTATCAGTCAAGCAGGTGTGGCTTCACGCCGTGCGGCTGAACAGTTGATCCGTGATGGGAAAGTCAGCGTCAATGGCAAAGTGGTGACTGAGCTAGGAACCAAGGTAGACCCGTTGAAAGACAAGGTCAGTGTCGAGGGGAAACTGATAAAACAAGAAAAAGAACAAGTCTATTTTATTTTAAATAAGCCAAAAGGTTATTTATCAACAGCAAAAGATGATCGGGGCCGTAAAACCGTCTTGGATCTTTTGCCAGGAGTCAAAGAGCGGATTTATCCGGTAGGCAGACTTGATAATAATACGGAAGGTTTGCTTGTTTTGACCAATGTTGGAGAACTTATGAATCAACTTCTTCATCCGAAGTATGAAATATACAAAACATATGTTGTTAAGGTAGACCGCTCACCTTCGGAGGAGAAGCTCGATCGCCTTCGCGTTGGTGTTGCTTTAGATGATGGCGTTACAGCTCCAGCAAAATTGCATGTTACCGCTAGAGATCCGATGCGCGATTTGACTACGATCGAAATTACGATCCATGAAGGTCGCAATCGTCAAATTCGCCGAATGTTTGCAGCGATTGGCCATGATGTGAAGGCACTCAAGCGGATTGAATTTGCCGGATTGACCCTTTCTGGTTTGCGTCGCGGTCAGTATCGTGAGCTTACCAGCGCTGAAATCAACCATTTGCGGTCATTTTGAATAGGAGCTGTGCGATTATGAAGAAAATTATCGTGATTGGTGCCGGAGCAGCAGGCATGATGGCTGCTGCCAAGGCTGCTGAAAATGGCGCAGAAGTCATTTTGTTAGAAAAAATGAAGCGTGTTGGCAAAAAAATGCTGATTACAGGCAAAGGCCGCTGCAATATCACAAACACCGCTTCTGTGCCAGAACTGATAAAAAACATGATTGGTAATGGTTCCTTTTTAAACAGTGCGATCCGGGCCTTTGATAATGAAGATGTAGTTTCATTTTTCAACGAATTAGGTTTGGTGACAAAGGTGGAACGTGGGGGCCGTGTCTTTCCTGAAAGCGACAAAGCTGCCGATGTCGTCGGCACGATGTTGCGCCAGCTTCATCGGCTCGGTGTTAAAATTGAAACCGAAATGGCAGTAAAACGTATTTTGGTTGAAGACGGAAGAGTTGTCGGAATTGAAAGCATGAGTGGAGCTTTGTATAAAAGCGATGCGGTTATTCTAGCGGCGGGGGGATCATCTTATCCAGGAACTGGCTCAAGTGGTGATGGCTATGCGATGGCCGAAGCCATTGGGCATACGATCGTGCCGCTTAGACCATCTCTTATTCCCCTTGAAACAGAAGAGGAATGGGTGAAAGAAACGCAAGGCTTGTCACTTCGTAATGTACGAGTTACGGCTCTGGCGGATGGAAAAAAAATCGGCGAAGAATTCGGTGAGATGTTATTTTCTCATTTTGGGGTCACAGGCCCGATTATTTTGTCTTTGAGCCGGGTTGTAGCAGATGCACTGAGCCGAGGGGAATTCGTTGAGCTCATAATCAATTTGAAGCCAGCGTTGACACCAGAAACATTAGATAAACGAATTCAAAGAGATTTTGAAAAATATATTCGTAAGCAGCTTAAAAATTCCCTGCATGATTTATTGCCGTCAAAATTGATCCAGCCAGTTATGGATTTATCTTATCTCGATGGAGAAAAAGAAATCCATCAGATTACCAAAGAAGAACGGCTGCGCTTACTTGAGACGTTGCAGCATTTGAGGCTTACGGTGACAAAAACCAGACCCCTGGCTGAAGCTATCGTAACGGCGGGCGGGGTCGAAACAAAACAAATCAGCCCGAAGACCATGGAGTCAAAAGTGGGCAAAG
>CBDTTM010000034.1:0-17614 GCA_965363355.1 uncultured Selenomonadaceae bacterium
AGTGGACGTTCCTATATAAACCCCAAAATCATTACAGATCTTATCGCAACGAAGACGGCTTAATCCGATTCGGATATTGGTGGTTTTTGCGAACATTTCTTGACACTATCCGCCGCCTCGCGCTGGTCCTGTCACCACTTCGATCTTCAATACATACACTTGCCGAAGACTTTCTCTCCACTGTAACCATCGTCCCGCCTCCCTTCTGCATGCAAAAAATCCGTGATCATCAGACCACGGATTTTCTGCGGAATGACAACCTATATTCTGACCCGCGCGGGAGAATACCGATAAAAAGGTTGTGCCGTCATTCCGTAACAGCTATTTAGTTGCTTGCCTTTAGTTTAGAACGTTTGTACTGTCAAGTCAAGGGGATTTGCCCGGTGTACAGGATAAAATTTGTCTCACGCAGCCGGCCGGATCTTTTTTTATGCCGCTTCCCCTTATGCTTGAATTTAACAGCTGCTGCCGTGAACCTCTTTATTATTTATTTCCGCTTGAAAAACAACCATCATTATATGATACACATCTATAACGTTTCCGTTATATTCATGCTTTGTTTTGCATATAAATCTGGGTTTATCCTCTATTTTTATTTTTTTTAGATCAATATCTTCCACTACACTTTTCATGTCACATGTATTATTTTTTTTAAGCTCCTTCATATAGTTTTTATATTTTCCCCAAAATTCATTTGCCTCATTTCCATGATAATATATCAACATTGCCATGAGAGAATATTCCGCATCGTTATAATTTCTAAGTTTAGCAATATGTTTTTTTATATACTCACTATCAAGAGCCCTTAAGCGTATTCCTTCGATTAACATAACCCCTTGGCGCTGATGAGATATAATCAAATCCCGGCTGCCAATTCCCGTCTCACGATGCTGGCCGCTTCCACCACCTTGGGACTGGTCACGCATATGATACCCAATCTTCCATGGTACATGCATATTAAAAAATTCCATGACTGTTTTATTGTACATATCTTCAATCAATGGAGTATCTGCACATCTGAATATATTTGAAGTGTATTCCTGCAGGTTATTGAGCACAGGGCACAATAATTTTAAAATATGCGCTACAGTCTGTCCCGACATATTGTAAGTCATAAAATCTTCATAAGCAGCAGGCTCTACGGTATTATTTAAAAACACATTAGAAAGATCTTCTCTGCATAGGTCGGGAATTTCCTTTAATACGGCTCTTATTGTTTCTATATTAAATCCACCTGACATTTGAGCCTTTGGCTGCCCCGACTGCGGCGGATTCGACATTTTCTTTTTAACATCGGCCTCCATCTGATTTAACTCAGATGTTTCACCATATCGTTTTTTCAAAGCCTCCAGAAGTTTACTAGCTAATGAAGAACTTTTTTCTCTTATCAACACAGGAATAATAAAGCGCGCACAACTGATATCAGTCCGATCAGCTTCTGCCATCTTCTGATAAAGTTTCCAAAACTCCTCTGATAAGTTTAGTTCTTGACATAAACAGAGCCAGGAAGAATATAAGTGTATTCTAATCTTAATGTCTTCTTTATAAATCTTCTCAAATTTCTCAAAAACAGAGTAAAAAGTCTTAAGTTCTTCAGCATATTCATCAGTATCTTGCTTTAATTTGCCTATTAACTTAACAAGCGCCAGCGGATAATTAACAGCCTTTGACCATTTTTCTTGTTCATAAAATGCAGAAAATATGTCAACTGCTTTACGCAGATCCTCGATATTATTTTGTTCTAAATAGATTATTCCTTTATAAAACGTATCTTCACCAGCAAGAATTTCTCCTGTCTTATTTTCTAAAACAAGCAATTTATTTTTAGCAAATTTCAACCAAGGCGTATAATCATCTTGAAAAAATTTCCCTTTTTTATCAATTTCCTCTTCAAAAGACTTTAGCGATTTAGAAAGGACTTTCAGTAGTGTGAAAAAAACAACATCATCATCTGTTGATTTCAAGGATTCTTTCTTGTTGCGAATTTCAAAAACAATTTCACATGCTCTTTCAATCATGTTTTGCATCGTTGTAATAAAACAAATATCTTTAAAGAAATCATCCTCACGGATTGTACTTAAAATTTTTATAGATACTTCTTTTATTCTTTCATTTTCAATATACGTAAACCAAAAAACAAGATCTGTTTTATATGCCTCTGATTTGATCTCTAGCTTTTTAATAAACTTATCTTGCGATTCTTCCGAAATCACCGAAAGGAATTTCATGTAAGCTTCAATGATTTCATGCATTCCAAGCAGCCGGATATTTTCTCCAGATAATATCCGCAGCGATCCCTGAAACTCAAAGAGCTGCGCGATCCATATCGATTCATATTTTTTCCGGCTTGTACTATTAACAGCATCTTTTAGGTCTCGAAGCCATATAATCGCCAGGTAAAAATAAATAGATGCAAGTTTCCCTTCCTTAAGCAAATGCGATCCATTATCATCAACAGGAAATTTGCATTTTATATTTTTTAAAAAGCAAAAAAAGTTTCTTCTCTTATCTAAATTAGATGCCAAGACCGGCCGCCAAAGTTGATGATCAAACATTTCCCAAGAAACCGTTGACAAAAGAAGATCTTTCTCCACTGCACGCTGACTCCATATTTCAAAACCTTCATACACCAACGCATAAATTTTTTGGGCTTGTTCAGATTCAGATGTACTTCCAGAATGACGATCAGCTAAACTTAATAAAAGCTGTAAATAGCCAGTATATTGAATATCTGCTTCCATCTTGAGCAGTTCAACTATACGAGACATAATCTCAATATCTTTCTCATATGATATGTCCTCAGCATAGCTCTCAATAAGTTTAGACAACAATCATGCAGACAATCTTTGGCGCAAAGTAGCTCCTACGAAAGGCCTTCTATATTTTTCCGCTTCGCAGCAAAGGAAAAGTGCCCAATCGATCAGGTTTTGGACCCAAGCTTTTTGATCTGCGGAATCTATCGAAAAGTACATTCCATTAAATAACTGGTTCCAAATATGTTTTCCAAATTTATCTAATTGAATTTCAAGAACATCCTCCTGTCTCAATTCTAAAAAAAGTCGCTCGCTTAACGTCCTACATGTTTCATAAAAAAGTGTTGCATCATCAAGGCAGTCCAGCATACATAAATCATTACCTCTTCCTACATAAAAATAAAAAATCTTATGCATAGGCTGACGCAAAATCCTGCAAAAGCGCGCTCTTAAATCCCTTGAAACACGATCATAATTCTGCGAACAAAATGCAAAGAAGCGTACACTCCTACTATTAACCTCTGATAAGGCACATAACATTTCATAATGCTGTCTCGTCAGGATATTATAGCGGCTTCGCTGGCTGACGGGTATATCAATATCATACGATTTTTCCAGATTCCGAGTCTCAAGTTTCCAAAGTTTTTCTAGCACATGGCTGATGTCTGTCCATTCAAATGGACTTTCTTCGGCCTCCAAATAATCCAGTCCCAATGTATAAATTTCTTTTATTTCATCTTTTAGAAATTTTTCTGGACAGTAACATGACGGTATCCCCTTACAAAATTCAAACCATCTTTTATATACTGTCTTTGCCTCTTCCCCGCTCTCCTTCAGCCACTGGATCAGTTTATAAGATAATACCCGGTCACCAAATTCCCGCCAAATATTCCCCTGTCCTCTAATATAAACGCAGCCATTCTCTTCAAGTAAAATTTCTCTATCATAAAACCATTGCAAGTTCTTTTTGCTATGTTCTAAGACAGCCCCAAATGCAAGACTTCCGATGTCAATTTTATGAAATATCCCATCAGAATAAGGAACGTCTTTTAGCGATTTAATAAAATCCACCATTTGTGCGTCTTTGGATTGGCTCGATGTATCAAACTTCCCCATCGTATACCTATTACCTACAAACTGCCATTCTTCTCGCCAACGGATCAGCCAGCCAGTTTTAAAAAGATCGTCAAATACAAATAACAAAGATGGCTTTGCTTTATGATAAAGATCATACCGTTTTTGCAAATATTCTATTTCATATACAGTCTCCGAAGGAATTGCAAGCTCTAGCAATTCAGCTAATATAAATAATATAGATGGCTCTGAAAATAATAGCTCCTGATATAAGCTATTCTCTCGATACTCTCGTGATGGACTAAATGGTTTATATATTTTTTTCATTTCATCCACGAACAAATCTTTGGGATGAGTTGGCGGCTTGATATTATGTCTCAACATCCATACATCTCCAATTCAGTTAGACTTCGATATGTTGCATTTTTCAACAAGACAGCCAAGTTCCTCTAAAGAAGGTTTTGACACATACCCCTCTGCGGTATCAATCTGGTCTGCTTCCTGCATGCTTGCAGTAAACGCGGCAAAACCTCTGAATACAATACCTCTTCACGTTCCATATACTGAAAAATCTGTAAATCATATATTAGTATAACATACTTGTTTTCTCATATAAACTAATATGCGGCTTTCTTTGGCAAAACAAAAAAGCTCCAGCAAAAACCAAAGCCGCCGGGCAGACCCCAAGCTTGTCGACCCAGCTGACAGACATGTCCTGCAAATACTTTTTGAGATTGCCGAAGCTTTTTGTCGTTTCATTCCCATTTGTCAACCCTGCCGCATAATCCGTCACCCCGCAGGCAACGGCCTGGGCGAACGTCTCCGGATAATTGTCGATGATCGCTATATAGACCAGCACGGCTGACATAAAGGTCGCCCGCAACACCGCAAGATCTGGCCACGCCTTAAGGCCCCGATTCAAAAATTTCACTATATGACCTTGCAGCCTTTCTCGCCATCAAATGGCATTGACGCCGGCAATATGCTATAGTAATACTGTATGTAAATAACGAACGAAAGTTCGTGATACAAACCATGTCAAAACCCAAACTGACCATTGATGGCCAGATCGAGCACATGAAAAGCAAGGGCATCCGCTTTCATATCGTCGACGAAGCTGCCGCCAAGGACTTTCTGCTGAACAACAACTATTACTTTAAAATAAAATCCTACACCCAAAATTACGATAAATACACGGCCACCGACAAAAATGGCCAGTACATCAACCTTGAATTCGCCTATCTTCAGGAACTGTCAAAAATGGATATGTACCTGCGGCGGCTGCTGTTCGATATCGTCATTGACATCGAACATTTTGCCAAAGTCCAGCTGCTGGCAGATTTGGCGGAAAACACCTATGAAAACGGCTATGCTATCATCACGGCCTTTTTCAGCAAATATCCCCATATCCAACCGGAAATTGCCAAACACTCCACATTATCTTACTCCCATGACCTCATCGAAAAATATAAAGAGGACTTTGCCGCCTGGAACATCGTCGAAGTGCTGACCTTCAACAACTTCATCCTGCTCTATCAATTGTATTACCAGATGTATCCTGCAAAAAAGAACCTGTCAAACTTCCGCTGGTCGGCAAAATCCCTGCGCAATGCCATCGCCCACAACAATTGTTTATTGAACAAATTAAATCCCGCGCAGGCTGCGCCGATCAAGAAAAACAAGCAGTTAAATGCTGTTTTGAGCAAGCTCCCTATGATGTCGGACAATATGCGGCAAAAGAAAATGGCCCTGCCTTTCCTCAATGATTTTTTTGCCGCGCTTTACTCGTTCAACACCCTGGTAACGAGCGAAGACATCAAACAGTACCGCATGGAAACCTTAGCCGATCTTCTGCATAACCGCTTCCAGCGTCACGCCGACTATTTTAAAACCAACCAGCACATCGCCTCCACTTTGGAATTTCTGCAAAAAATCATTGACTACTACCATAAAAACAGGATATAATTACTTTGAAAATCAAAAGCGATTATGCGCTTTCAGAGGGAACGGTGCCTGCACCGTTCCCTTATTTTGTATGCAAAAGGACCATTCTGCGATGAGAATGGTCCTTTTTGCTGCCTATCTGTCAGCTAGGCGTCAAAATGCCTGACTACCGGCTTTCTTCGTCAGTTTTTTTGTTCCTCATAATCCGTCAACCCGCAGGCGACGGCCCGGGCGAACTCCTCCGGGTAATTGGCGAGCAGCCCGGCATCCGCCATATTGTCGATAAACGCCGTCTCCACCAGCAAAGCCGGCATAGTTGTCGCCCACAGCACCGCAAGATCCGGCCGCTCCTTGCCCCCGGTCCGGAAACGCCGCATCGGTCGCCTGGATCCCTGCCGTCACCCGCTGCTGGATGCACCTGGCCAGCCGGCCCGCCGCCGAATCCGCCCCATAGCAGAGCGTCTCCGCCCCGCGCGCCGTGTTCCCCTCTGCATTGCAGTGGATGGCGACGAACAGATCCGCGCCCCAGTAGTTGGCCGCATCCACCACACACGGGCCATCGCCCTCGCCGATCAGATTGTCGCTCTGCAAAAGCCTCGTCTCGCAGTCGGCTGCCGCCAGATAGCGCGCCGTTACCCGCAGCAAGCAAAAAAGCAACGCAAAAAAGGCCCCGCGCAAGCCACGCGAAGCCTTAAGATTACTACTGGCAGAGAGGGTGGGATTCGAACCCACGGTACCTTGCGGTACACTTGATTTCGAGTCAAGCACCTTCGACCACTCGGACACCTCTCCATATGTTCTCTACAGAACATAAAATAGTATATCATATTTATTTTTAAATGTAAATATAGCAGTTTTTACCTTTGTGAAATACCCGGCAAAAGCAAAGAAAATCCGCAGCCATGCTTGCGGCTGCGGATTAAACATTGTCTTTTTCTTTTTGACGACACCTGGCAAAAAACTTCTTGATGATTGCCGCACAGTCGTCTTCGAGTACACCAGCAGTGACTTTGAGTTGATGATTCAACGCCCTATTGTCAACAATATTGAATAAGGACTCTGCTGCCCCTGCTTTATAGTCGGGCTTACCGTAGACTACCCGATCAACTCGGCTCATGATCAGTGCCCCGGCACACATGGGGCAAGGCTCAATTGTGACAAATAGGGTTGTGCCAGATAGACGCCATCTTTGCAACTTTTTGCAGGCATCTTGAATAACAATCAATTCTGCATGTGCCGTGGCATCCTGCCAAATCTCACGCATATTATGCCCGCTGGAAATAACTTTTCCCTGTTCATCGACTAAAACAGCGCCGATAGGAATCTCACCTAAATCAAAAGCTTTTTGCGCCTCGGCCAAAGCTTGTTTCATATAAAACTCATCTTGCTCCATCCATTCACGCCCATCTTCATGTTTTGCAAACATTATATCTCACTTAAGAACATTCGTCAAAACAGGGATTTATGAAGTTCTACTTCATAAGGCGGCGTCAATGTGCTTACTGTATTCTTTTTCGCGATGGTCTTTTGCAAAATTGCTTCAAATCCATCTTTCTTATCCTTTTTGCCTTGTGACCAGCTTTGTCCGCGGTCTTGTTCATGCGGTTGATAAATATCATACCGATGAATCACAGGTGTCCTTGTAACACGCATTACTTTTTCTAACATTTTAACCCCTCCTTGGATTAAATTATGTCCTTATACTTTTATATCGTCATTTTATTCCAAAAATTAAGGACTATTTTCACAAATTTTAACTTTTATGGTCAATTCATCCCATACAACTTTTTCCAGCCTCAAACACAGAATATATGACCGTAACCAGTCTAAATCGACGCACAGGCAAACTGCATTGTCCGGAACACCGACAACCACATGTCGCCAGCGACACGAAAATCCAAACAGTTTGTCATTGATACTTTTATTTAAAAAAACGGTACCACTCACTCCTTATATAAAACTTCAATAATACAAAAACAGCCTGACGAAAAATTCGCCAGGCTGTTTTTGTGCCATCGTAATATTTTTTATTGTCTGCGAGGCAATCGCTGCAAAAGAAGTTTTGCTAGAATAATTCCCAAACACCCCGTCACCACCTGCGGCCAGCTCATCATAAAGGACAGCGCTGCAACTACCTGATCGGGTAAATGAATCATCGCAAAAAGCAGCTTCGTCCCGATTGCCAAAAAAACGGCTTTGGCAACAGCTGCAATCCATACCCAGCGATTTTGCCAAAGATAATAGCCCAGCAAAGTGTACAAGACATTTCCCAAACCGACAATCGGAACCATAAAGACAACGGGCAGATTGCCCTGCATAAAGGCTACTAGAGGCAAAATCAATCCTAACAGCGCCATTCGAGGATTCTTAGTATAGATTGCAGCCAGCAATAAAGTCATATTGACCAAACTGCCAATCAAAAACATATTAACAGGGCCTGGAACCATCGGTATAATTAAGCGAATGCTTTGCAGCAAAATCGCAATTGCCAAGAAAAAAGCAGCATATACATATGTTTTCCATCGATTTGCATCGTTCATATTTGTTCGTTCCCTTCCAGTTCATTTCAAACTCTATGATACACGGATGGTCGCATTGATGCAAATCGCAAAAACAAAACTATACATACTTCCTTACTCTATATTCCGCTTTGCCTTTTCAGCAGTGATATCAGCAAGCAATTGTCCAGCTTGAACAGCTGCCATCGGCCGATAGAAATAATATCCCTGCACTTCGTCACATTCTTGTTTTTTAAGGAAATTCCATTGTTTTTCTGTTTCCACACCTTCAGCGATAACTTTTATATGAAGGCTTTTAGCTAGCACAATAATTGCTTTTATGATAGCTTCATCCTTTTCGTTGACCCCGATTCCACGAACAAAAGACATGTCGATTTTGATTTTATTCGCCGGAAAATGTTTCAAATAAACCAACGATGAATATTTTGTGCCAAAATCATCGATTACGATATGGATTCCCTGCCGCTGAAAGTCTTCCATGATATCAACGATTGCATTTTTTTGTCGCAAGACAATGCTTTCACTGATTTCAAGCTCAAGGTTGCTCGGCACAAGACCATTTTCATACAAAATCTGCTCTACCATCACCAATAAATCTTGTTTTTTAAACTGATGCAATGAAATATTGACTGCCATGCGAATAGCAGGGTATCCTGCTCGCTGCCAACGTCGGCTTTGCTCACAAACCTGCTGTAAGATCCATGATCCAATCGGAAAAATAAGCCCGCTTCGTTCTGCCAGCGGAATGAACTCATGCGGTAGAATCAATCCAAGCGCCGGATGGTTCCAACGTACTAAGGCTTCCATACCAACAATTTCATTGGTCCGGCAGCTGACTTGCGGCTGATAGTATACTTCCAGCTCATTTCTCTCGATGGCTCCATACAATAAGTTGCTGAGTTCCTGGGTTTTATTGATTGCATTTCGCATGCCTTGTGTACAAAAAGCGTGTTGGTTCTTTCCACTTTCCTTCGCTTTATACATCGCAATATCCGCATTTTTAATCAATGCATCCGCTGTTTTTCCATCGTGTGGATATATGGCGATGCCGATGCTAGTTGTCACAAAAACATCTTGATCATTCAAACTGAACGAACTGCGAAAACACCTTACGATTTTATCCGCAATTTGTTCGACATCGGCCGCATCTTTTATATCTTCAAGCAATACGATAAATTCATCTCCGCCAAATCTAGCGACAACATCTCTGCCTCTCCCGCCCGATCAACTGCACGGTTTAAAAGTTTCGTTCCAAGGACACGGTTTGGCAATTCTGTTAGGTAATCATGATATGCGACATATTTGATATCTTCCTGTGCCTGTTTTCTCTCTCCAATTTCACGTTGGAGGTTCTCATTGGCAATTTTCAGCTGCTCTTCGTTATGCTTGATTTGATTTTGTGCACCTTCCAAAGCATCCAGCATCGCGTTGATATCTTTTGCCACAGCCGTCAATTCATCATCTGCTGCAGGCGGTTTCAATCGCCGAGAAAATTCTTTTTTACTGCCAATAGTACGTATTTCTCCACTTAATTTTCCCAATCGTCGTAGTACACTATGATCTAGAAAAGAAAGTATGATTACTAAGAACACAAAAAATAAACCGACTAATACCAACAAAGTAATCCGAATTGCATTTTGACCGATGGTATGGATAGACCGATCTGTTTTGACTTCCATCTGCAAAACCGGTTGTCCATATATATCATCTACTATAAAATACCCCGCAATCTCACTTTCGCTAAGTAAATTCACTTCAACGGGTGCCTCATCTGATTGGCTTACTGATTCATTGAAGGATTTTTGATTTTCTAGAAGTTTTAGCTCTAAACCAACATCCAGCTGTTCACTAAGCGCTGAAATTTTATCCTCATCAATATATGTACCGATTATAATATGGCCCCGAATAGGGCCTTCGCCATCCGTTTTTAAAATGGGAGAAACTGCAATGACCATGGGTCGATTCTCCACCATGATAATTCCTTGCAATCGATAAGAAGGATCCTGATTTTTCAAAATCGGACTATTGGCTATATAATCAACAAAACTTGATGAAACATCCTTAATCCCCTTATTATTTTTATCCGTTTGATCGCTTTCTCCGGCATAAATGTAATGGCCCTCTTCATCAATAAAAGCCATCAAGTCCAAATCCAAATTGGAAAATGTATTATACCCCAAATTCGCTTTTACATATTGCTCATCGTGACTATGGATATAATCATATGTATCATCCCAAATAGCCCAATCGGTCAAAATATCGGCCATATTATGTTCATCATGTTGTATTGCTTTCTCAACTCGCATGACGTGCTCTCTTGCATACCGTTCTTCCAATAAATTGATTTTATTGAGCATAATACTATTCAGCACCAAATAAATCAACACTGTCATTGCCAAAAAAGACAACGTCAAACGTTTTATGATTTTATCGCGTATGGATTGCAAAGATTTTGTTTTCGCCTTCATTGATTCCCTCCTCCAGCGCCCAATAAGACATTTTTCCCATTGGGATATCTCTTACACACTTCTTTTTTTTCATTTTCACACAACATATTCTCTGCTCTCACTCATGATGACCAAGTCCTTTTTAGCCATATTTAGCAACCTTTATCAAATAATCCCTGCTACGTTCCGGACGCATCTTTCTTGAATATTATTAAGGTATTCGACAAACGCCATTGATACCCTTTTTGTAAATGGGACTATTTTACCTATCATTAAAATTTCCAGTCTTTTATTTATATATAAAAAACTATGGAATCCGAGACAAAATCCATGCATAGCCACAACCGCAAATTATCCAATGCACTCGCCAAAGAGATTTTATTCTATGGTATAATCAACAGCAAGGTATATATGCTTACCTCAATTATTTACTTTTAATATAAAGGATTGGATATACTATGGAAAATGCCTTACAACAAGAAATCCAACGCACAGAGGCCCTGCTGCAAAAACAAAAAACAAATAAACCTGCCTTTAATCAATTGGTAAGTCTATATATAAATGCGGGTGAACCATTACGCGCTTTGGCGACGGCTAAACAATTTGCCAAAGCAAACGACGAAGACCATGAAGCGCTATTCCTTTGTGCTTCACTTGAACTCTATTTCGGCAATGAAGAAGCTGCGTTCAACCTCGCAAAAAAAGTCATTGGCCTCAATCCCCTGTATCTTGGAGCCTATATGACAATCGCCTTATATCATGAAAAAACGAACGATGTTAAAAATCAAATTATAGCTTTAGAAAAATTAATCTTAGCCGCAAAAGTTCTTTATGGCGAAAATTTCAAAAATGCTTTAGTCAGCCAAGCCGAAAAAAAACTCGCAACAACCTACATTGAACTCGGTTTATCGGCTAAAGCTGTTGAAGCTTATCGCCAATGCAGCCTAAAGGCCGAAGACAAGACTGAGGAAATCTTTGCGTATAGCAGTTACCTCATGTGCCTGCATTATTTATCTGATTTAAACCAAAAAGAAATTTGGCA
Organism: uncultured Selenomonadaceae bacterium; assembly: GCA_965363355.1. GTDB lineage: Bacteria > Bacillota > Negativicutes > Selenomonadales > Selenomonadaceae > CBDTTM01. The sequence goes on from CBDTTM010000034.1 coordinate 11,780, forward strand.
TTTCCATGAAAGCTACAACGATTTTTTTGCCGATACGATTCCGTATAATCATCCAAAGCCTGTGCCAAAAGACAAAATCCGATTGGGTTATGTCTCCCCTGATTTTCGCAATCATGTCGTCATCTATTTTATCTATCATTTATTCAAAAATTTCAATCCGAATGCATTTGAAGTCTATTGCTATTGTAATTGCACAGAAGATAGTGCCACAGCGCAGCTCAAAAATCCCGGCATCACCTGGCGCGCCATCAACGAATTAAGCCCTGCCGATGCCGCCAAACAGATCCATGATGATGCCATCGATATCCTTTTTGAATTATCTGGGCATACCGCGCATAACTGCTTGCCGATTCTAGCTTACAAACCTGCACCCGTCCAAATTTGCGGCATTGGCTATTTCAATACAACAGGACTTAAAGCCATCGATTATTTTCTTACGGATATACATGTAGATCCAGCAGCAGCAAACGATGGTTATTTCAGCGAAAAACTCTTGCGCCTGCCGCATTCGCATTGGTGCTACACCAAACGAAGCGAAGCTCCTGCTTGCCAGGATGCTCCTAGCAAAACCAAAGATTATATTTCTTTTTGCTGTTTCAATACCTTTGCCAAAGTCACCGATGAAATGCTGCTCGTTTGGAAAAAAATCTTAGCTTCCGTCCCAAACTCCAGACTTGTACTCAAAAATAAAATTTTCAACACGATTTATGGTATTGAAACCGTCTGCCAGCGTCTTTTGCTTTTGGGATTTGATTTAAAACAAGTACAATGCCTGCCATTGTCATTATCTCATATGAAAGAATATCTGGATATGGATATCGCACTTGACACCTTCCCCTATGTCGGCGGAGGCACTAGCTGCGAAGCTCTTTATATGGGAGTTCCGCTGATCACCTTGGCTGGAACAAGCCATGGCTCAAGATTTGGCCTCAGCATCCTCAAAAATATCGGACTTGAAGAGTGCATCGCCTATGACAAAGAAGACTATGTCAAAAAAGCCGTTTCTCTCGCCAAAAATAAAGAACGTCTCTATGCACTTCATCGAAGTGAATTGCGCGACCGCATGGAAAATTCACCGCTGATGGATGCACCTGCTTATATGCAAGACCTTGAAACGGCCTACCAAAAAATCTGGGCAGACTACATCGCTTCTCATTAAATATCAAAAAACACCGTCAAAGTAAAAGACTCACGACTTTTTCAGCCGTGAGTCTTTTTAAATCGTCCTCGTTCATAAAGCAAATTTTTTCAAAGCCCGCTCAATCGCTGTATTGAAAAAATTCCAATCGTGTTTACCGTCCCACTCTTCATAAGAAAAATCATAGTCGAGCAAGTCCATAGCCGTCTTAAAGCGAATATTCGCTTCAACAAAAGGATCCTGCTTACCACAAGCCGCATAAATTACTGGCTTCTCCTTTTCCTTATAAATGGCTTTCGCCAATTCAAGAATTTCATTTTCTTTTTGCCAAAGAAGTTCGGGGCCAAAAGCCGCTAAAAAATCCCGGGGAATTTGTTCACCATACTTTTTCTTAAAATCTTCCGTATTGCCTAACTGACGCTGCTCATCAAGCGCTTCCTTTAGATAAAGGCAAGCCGAAGAAAGTGCCCCACAAAAACCATATTGCTCTGGATAAGAAAGTGCTGCCTTAAGCGCACCATACCCGCCCATTGACCCACCGATGATGCCGGTCATTTCACGCTTAGCGGATATATTAAAAACTTGTTTACAAATTTCAGGCAACTCCTTGGTGATATAGCTAAAATAGGGCAAACCGTATTTCATGTCCGTATAAAAGCTTCGCCCGACCTCTGGCAATACAAAAAAGATATCATATGCTGCCGCATAAGTTGGCAGCATCGTATAATCTATCATATCCCCGCTGCTGCCACAAAGACCATGCAGCAAATATATGACCTTATAGCTTTCTGTTTGGTGATGTTCCGGAGCAATAATGCTCAGACCTGTTTCCATCCCCAATATTTCAGAAAATACCTTACCGCGTAAAATCATAAGCTTCTCTCCTCAACTATTTCTTTACCATTTATACAATCTTTTTCATGAGCAAACATCCATGATAAGAATTCACAGCCAATAAAATAACCCCTGCAAATATATATTCACAAGGGTCTATACGAATACAGAACAAAAAAATGCCGTTCTTTTCAAATTTATCTTCATAGTGTCAATGAGGCAATCAAATCCATTTTTTTCTGCTGCGCATCTTGTTGCTGCTGCTGATTTGATGCTTCAATTCCGGATGAACTTATAGATGCCTTATATGCAGGCCCCATATTTTTCGATTCCGTTTTATCGGACTTAGCTGTTGCATCCGTATCCACCCTCGACGAGGATGTTGCCGATGCGCTTTGCACTGCCGAAATCTGTTCTTCGACCTTGTTTTTCTCTTGTTCAAGTTCAAGGACAGAAGCTTTATTCTCTGAAGAATCCAGCGACTTTGTCTGTGAAATCTGGTTCTCTAAATCAATTTTTTCTTGTTTGAGTTGACTGAGTATATACGTAGCGTCCTGCCCTGCAGCAGCCGCATAAATTGCATTCACAGCCATCGGGTTTCCCCTCCCTTCCTACTTTATATTATAACAGATTCCTTCACAATATTGTGAATTTTTTGTTTAAAAAAAAGACAAGAAGCTTTTGCTTCCTGCCTTTTGAAATATTATTTTGGAATAACGATCTTAGCGATAGATAAATCTTTTCTTTTTGCCAAATCGATGATTTGATTTTCCTTGGTTTTGACAACTGGAATTTCATAGCTGTCTCGATTGAAGAATATTATTTCGGCTTCCTCACCATCTGACAACAATATTCTGTTTAGAATCAAACTATCTTTTAAGCGAGAAATAAATTTTTGACAAACGTCCGCATCAAATTTTCCGTACATTTCACGGGTCAACATATCAAGCGAAGGAAACGGATTGGCGTATTCTTCTGTATAAGCCTGATTGTGAAAACTATCCGCAACAGCGATGACCCTCGCATAAGGATGAATCTGCCCCGCTTTTGACCCCGTCGGAACTCCTGTCCCATCCGCGTATTCTCGATGCTGAACAATTCCAAGGATTACTTCAGCTGGAATGCCTCTCGCATTTTTGAGCAAACCCGCCGTCTCCGCAATATGCGCTTGCTGATAACTCATAACATCTCGATTCGCTACCAAATTCCCTATATCATGCATCAGTCCAGCTAGAGCGACGCCCTCAATATCTTGCTCCGACCATTTCATTTGCCGGGCAATAACGCCTGCCATATAGGCTACCATTACCGAATGACGAGAAATCACATCTTTTATCTTATAATTTCCCGCTAGTAAATAATTCATGATTTCAAAATTATTTGCTTCAATCGATGATTTTATTTCTCCAGCTGTATCTTTAAAATGAGTCACAGGAATAATCTTGCTTTGACGAATAAGATCAAAAGAGTTCGTTACACTTGAAACAATTGCATCGTAAGCTTCACTAAACTCTTCGTACTTAGCCGACCCTGTTGTGACTTCTTCTGTTTTCTCAACTGCTGTTGGGATTGGGTCCGTATCATTTCCATCTGACTCAATAAAAACATTCTGAATCTCCCAATTATTCAATAAAGAAATATGTCGTGCCGTCAGCTCGACTGATTTTCCCAAAAGAACTTTTCCCGCTCCCGAAAGAACTGCATCGGCCAGAACCTTCCCCGGCACCAAGTCCGTTACCGCTATCATTTTTGACATGCTCATATCTCCTTCGCTTTAACTGTATACATTGCCTTATCCTTTAGGCAAAGGTTTCCCAGTTTAAGCCCGTATCCTTACATTTATACTTTAACATGCAGCAAGCAGAAAGAAAATGTTCATTTAGTCCTATCTACAAAGACTTGTGCACTATATTAACGTAAACGACACTAAAAAAACCAGCAACCTCTCTTATTTCTAAGAAAGCTTACTGGTTTCTTACTACGCTGATTTATTTTAAACCTTAAACTGCTGTACTGCCTGCTGCAAAGATTCTGCCATTTTGGCCAAGTGTTCGCTGGCCGAAGCGATTTCGCCCACAGATGCGGATTGTTCCTCTGTAGCAGCTGAAATCGCCTGTGTTTTTTCGGCTGATTTTTTACTTTCATCATCTATATCCTGTACAGATTTGACGACATTTTGCGTGCCGCTGGCAATTTCTTCTATGGATGCGGATATTTCGTGGATTTCTTTTGACATCTCCTGCACCATTTTTAAGATTGTTTCAAAGCTTTCGCCGGCACTCGCGACGACGGCGGTCCCATTATTGACTTCGGCTTTCCCGTCATTCATAAAAACAACTGCACTATCCGTTTTTGCCTGCACTTCACCAATCAAATCGGTTATTTCTTTCGCTGCATTTTGTGACTGCTCGGCTAGTTTCCGAACCTCTTCCGCAACAACGGCAAAGCCACGGCCTGCCTCCCCAGCTCTAGCTGCTTCGATGGCAGCATTCAAAGCCAAAAGATTTGTCTGCCCCGCTATACTGGAAATAACGTCGACAATCTGGCCAATTTGCTTGGATTTATCTTCTAATTCAGCAATTACGCCTGATGTAGCATTCGTTTTTTCTTCAATGATCTTCATCTGATTTACAGCCTGTTTAATTGCCGCCTCACCATCATTGGCCGTAGAAGCCGTTTTTTCAGCAGAAATCGATACATTTTCTGTATTTGCCGCAACCTGATTGATTGCAGTCGATATTTGTTTTACGACATTGCTCGCTTTGTCAGCTAAACGAAGCTGATTTTCTGTGCCTTCAGCTACAGCATTGACTGAATCAGCAACTTGCACGGATGCCTGTGCTGATTGTTCCGCATTCGCTGTCAATTCTTCTGAAGATGCGGCTACGGTCTGAGCTGATTCGTTGACCTGACGCAAAATATGATTGAGTCGATCACGCATCGAATTCAAAGCTTCCATGACTTTTCCCGTTTCATCTTTAGCAAAAATACTGTTTTGCTTCTTTCTGAAATCACCATCTGCTAGTTCTTCACAGCTATGTAAAGTAGACTGCAATGGCGCAGTTATCATTTTCGCAATAACCCAGCCACTGAACCCTAAAATCAAGAATGCGGCAAAAATAATCCCGATGATGATTTTTGTTGCACTAGCTGAATCGTTTTTGGTATTTTCATTGGTCGTCTTTGATAAATCACCATAATATGTTGCCAAATCACGTAGATTATCTAAATACGCTTTGACCAATGGCTTTAAACTTGTCACATACAAAGCATGCGCTTCTGTGTTTTTATTTTGCATAGCCAGGTCCATGACAACTGTTCTGGCATCAAGATATTTTTTCTGTGCATCTTTGACCTTATTGAGCATTTCACTCGCCTTTGGGTCAATATGCGTGTTCGCAATTACAGTGAAATTTTCATCGGCTTCGCGTGTGCATTTGTCGACTTCATCTTTCAATTCTTTCTTTCCTGCTCCATCTGTCGTGAGCATAATTTCGAGCGTGGATCCATTCATCGTCCGCACCAAGGAACGTGTTTCTGACAAAAGACGTGCCGGAACTAAACGATCTGCATACATCGTGTCCATTTGCTCATTGGCTTTTTGAAAATACACATAGCCGGTAAGCCCGACCACACCTAATGAGACCAATGCAATAACCAGTAAAACCGCCAATTTACAACTTACCTTTAAATCACTCAAAAAATTCAAAATCCATTTCTCCTTTTCCACTACTATATATGGGGACTGAACAAAAGATTGCCGGGTGATTCTCTCTTAGAAGGCTTCTAGACAACACTATATTATATCATAGATGCCAATTGCAGGGATACATCATTTATTACTGGGTTCCAAATCACGTGCA